>NZ_JBSFGJ010000373.1:0-9208 GCF_053596515.1 Nonomuraea sp. NPDC001684 | reverse complement strand
CCGACAGCGTCCAGAGCAGCGCCATCACCAGCCCGCTGGCCACCCCGAACGGGGTGAGCCCGGCCAGTGCCGCGCACACCAGGCCGACGGCCGGCAGCCACGGCTGCGGACCCGCCATCGGCTCGGGATCGCGCAGCCCCGCCACCAGCGCGTCCGGGCAGACCTCCCGCAGCCGGGGCACCAGCGCCCGGCTGCCGCGCGGCATCAGCCGCGTCTGCCACCGGTCCAGGCCCTCGACCAGGCGGGGCAGCGGCGTGCCGGTCCGCAGGCCGGCGTCCAGGTACCGGCCGATCGAGGCGCGGACGCGGGCGGCGTCGAACCCCTCCGGCTCGGCGGGCACGATCCCCGCCGCGGTGACGGCCGCCCGGGAGCCGGCGTCGGGCCTGGCGCCGCTGTGGGCCGCGGCGAACAGCTCCTCCAGCCGCTCCCGCAGCCGGCCGAGTGCCTGCCCGGCGGCGGTCGCCGCCGTTTCCGCGGGGACCGGGCCGACCATGAGGGACACGTCGTCGCCCAGCTCGTCCCCCAGGGCGGCCGCCTCGTCCAGGGCGGCCCGCGCCTGGTCCGCCAGACTCGCCAGAGGCCCGCCGGGGGCCAGCCGCAAGGGCGGCGTCGTCGGCGGAGCGGCCGGCGCCGCGGCGGGCTCGGGCGGCTCGCCCCCGCCGGCGGCCAGCAGCCGCCCGCCGGCCGCGGCGAGCGCCTGGCGCAGGTCGTCGCCGCCCGCGCTCGTCCAGGCCAGCCTGATGCCCGGATTGGCGATGCGGCCGGGCATGCGTTCGACCCGGCGCAGCGCCTCGTGGAACACCTCGCTCAGCGACAGCACGTCGAGCAGGCGCAGCAGGCCCGCCTCGGCGCCCTCCGCCCGGTCCCGCCGTACCGCGGGCGCCGCCGCGGCCGGCCGCCAGTCGATCCCGTACGGATCGGGCACCCACAACACCCCGGCCGCCTGCGTCAGGCTGCCCGGCAGCGCGATCCGGTGCGGCTCGCCCTGCGGCCGGCCCACCGCCACGCACAGCACCGCGTCGGTGTAGCGGGAGGCCAGCAGCATCTCGTAGGCGCGGCGGTGCCCGGCCAGAGCCGCGACGTCGTCCACCACCAGCAGCGAGGTCAGGTCCTCCTGGCCGTCGTCGGACAGCAGCGCCGCCACCTCGCCGGCCGCGCCCTCGCCGAGGCCCCGCAGGTTCAGCCGGACCACCCGCCCGCTCACGCGGCGCCGCCCGTCCGGCGCTTGTACGCCTCGTACAGGGCGTGCAGGTTCTCCCGCGTCGCGCCGGGCAGCTCGAACGTGACGGCCATCGCCGCGGGCAGCGTCTCGTGCCAGAACCGGCGCAGCATTCGGGCCCGGGCCCGGTTCGCCGGGGCGATCTCGACGAGCATCCGGTCCAGGCAGTCGACCTGCTCCCCGGCCAGCCCCACGACCAGCTCGAACAGCTTCGACGGCGGATGCGTGCCCTCGTCCAGCTTGTACGGCGCCGCCTGCATGAGCTGGGCGCAGAACACCCGGGCGGCGTCGTCGTTGTCGGCCAGCGTCCACAGCTCGTACGCCTGGAGCAGGCTGCCCCAGGAGGAGGCGTCCTCCAGCGCCTTGAGGCCGAGCGACATGGCCACCTCGTTGAGCCGGACCTCGGCCTGGGACGGCGAGGCCGGGTCGCCCAGCACCCGCACGTCGCCGTTCCACATCGCGCACAGCAGCCGGTGCAGGATGAGCACCCGGTGCTCCTCCCGGGTGGCGAGGTAGCCGAAGTCGTAGCCGGTGCGCTGCCGCCAGGGCAGGAAGTCGTCCCGGCGCGGCCGGTGCACCGCGTCCGCCCAGGTCCGCAGGACGTGCCGGACCTCCTTGACGTCGGTGATGCCCATCGAGGACCGGAACAGCACGACCGAGACGGACTCGGCGGTGGTGCCGGTGAACTCGAAGGTGATGCCGGGTCCCTCGGGAAGCTGCAACGACGTGCGCAGGTAGGCGGCGATGGCCTGGTTCTCGGCGCCCGGGTAGGACACCAGCACCTTCAGCGGCCCGGTGCCCTGCGGCGTGAAGTTGGCCGGCACCAGGCCGGTGAGCCGGCTGCGGAACTCCTCCAGCTCCGTCTCCCCGAACCGGGGACGGTCCGAGCCCAGCCCCGCCGCCTGGTCGAGCAGGTCGCGCAGCTTGGGCAGCAGCGTCGCGCGCCCCTGCGTCTCCTCCTGCAGGTACGTCTTGACGTCGGTCTTGATCCGCTCCCGCAGTTCGTGGACCGCCCGCTCGGGGGTGGTCTCGATCGACTGGCGGTAGATCCGCTGCCAGCCGTCCTGGCCCATCAGGCGCCGCAGCACCTCGGCGTCGTCGGCGGTCGGCTCGATCATCAGCCGCTCCCGGATGCGGGTGACGGCGTTGCGGTAGAACTGCTCCAGGCTGCCGGTCGGCAGGTGGAAGACCACGCCGACCCGGGGCCGGTACAGGTGCTCGGAGCGTTCCCTGAACCGGTTGGGGTCCTGCCGGGCCAGGTCGTGCAGCGTCTGGTTGAGCGCGCGCAGATGGTCCTCGGCCACGCCGAGCGCGCGCTCCCAGCGCTGGTGCTGGGACGCCCACGGCTCGGTCCACAACACCCGGCTGCGCCAGCTGTACCAGATCTCCTGCTGCTGCCGGGCCTCCGCCGGGGCGTCGTCGGTCCACTTGACCTTGACCATGCCGAGCGAGCGGTCGCGCAGCTGGGGCAGGGCGGGCGGCGCCTCGCGGATGCCCGGCGGCGGCGGCGGGGGCACGCTGCGGCGCTGCATCAGGCCCTTGGCCCCGAACTGGTCCACCGGGTCGGCGAGCGAGGCGTGCCCGAACAGCACGCGCCGCACCCGGAACGGGTCGATCGTGCCGAGCAGCCCGAGCACCGCGCTGCCCGGGTCGAACTGGCTCACCATGGCGGGGACGCTCTGGTCGAGCTGCGCCCGCAGCTCGTTCAGCCCGATCCGCATCGCGGCCAGGCGGTCGGCCAGCGCCGCCAGCACCTCGCGGGCGCCCGTGGCCGGCTCGGGCTCGGCGTACTCCACCTGCCGCCGGGCGAAGACCTGGTGGATGTGCGAGAGCGTGAAGAACTCCTCGATCAGCGCCCGGTTGCTCTCCGCGCCCGGCGACGGCTCGCGCAGCTCCTCGACGGCGGCCCGCAGCAGCCGGCCGGCCACGACGTCGGCCAGCTCCTCCACCGGCGTGGTCAGCGACGTCACCAGCGCCGTGGACACCCCGCGGCTGCCCACGCCGTTCTCGGCCATGGTCTGCCGCTGGGCGACGGAGTTGATGAAGCTGTCGGCGAAGGACTGGTGCTGCTCTCCGTCGTTGCGGACCTTCGGGCTCAGCTCGGTGCCGATCAGCGACATCACCAGCGACACCACCGAGCGCCGGAGGTCCCCGGGCTTGGCGCCGGTCGGGCGGGAGAACAGGAACGCGGTCTGGGCGACGCCCGGCCGCATCGCCACGCGTCCCTCCAGCGGGTAGCGCACCGCGATCTCCTCCGGGTCGCCCTGGTCGCCCTCCAGACCGGGCAGGTGGCGGACGGCGTCGGCGGTGTTCTGGTGGTCCACCAGCTGGAACATGTCGAGCAGGGCCCGGCCCGCGTTGAGCTCGGCCGGTCGTCCGCCGCCCGCGCCCGACTCGAAGGCCGAGGGCATGAGCACCAGCGGGTAGATCTTGGGCTTCAGGTCCGTCTCCTGGAACTGCCTGCTGATCAGGTGGAGGTAGTCGTAGAAGATGCCCGCGCCGGTGCCCCCGGCGACGGAGAACGCCACGAAGACGTCCACCGCCCTCGGGTTGATCGTCGCGCCGTCGGCCAGCCGGAACAGGTCGGTGGCCGCCTGGTTGCCGGACAGGTTGCCGATGGCCGCGTCGATGTCGCGGATCGCCGGGCCGATCCCGTCGCGGAAGGTCTCGAACAGGGCCGCCCGCCCGACGGTCGGCATCTGCCCGGCGCCCTTCTGCAGGGGCAGCACCCGCGGCTCCCCGTGGCTGGGCGGCAGCCAGCCGCGCACGGCCTCCCCGGCCGCCAGCCGCAGGTTCACCGCCACCTGGGGATAGGAGTCCACCTGCGGCACCAGGCCGCGCACGTAGTGGGCGGTGAGCTGCGCCGTGTGCACGTGCTGCGGGCCGGGCACGACGCTCAGCGGCAGCCGGTCCAGCTCGGCCTGGTTGACGTCGGCGTAGACGAACTGCAGGCAGGCCGGGAGCTGGTAGCGCTGGGCGTCCTCGCGTTTGCGCTGGAAGAGGCTGCCGTCGGGGCCGCAGATCTCCTCGCGCAGCCTGCGCTCCAGCCCGGCGCCGATCGCGCAGCCGGTGCCGCCGAGGCCGACGAAGAGCAGGGGTTGGTAGAGCTTCATGGGGTGTCTCCTCGCGGCCTCAGAGCCAGGGGCTGTCGTAGTCGGGGGCGGTCCGCTGCCAGGAGTCCTCCCGGTCCCGCGGCTCGCCGCCGGGGTCGGGGGCGGGGTCGGGGGCGGGGCCGGGGGCCGGCGGGGCCGGCTTCGCAGGGCGGCGGAGCCCGGCGCGCCGGGCCGTGCCGCGCCGCTTGGCCGCGTCCCGGAAGACCAGCCGGTGCCCGCTCGGCAGCGGCTCGCTCTCCACCCCCATCCCCAGCGGGTAGCGGTCGCCTTCGGGCGTCTCGACGGTGACGCCCGCGCCGGCCCGGCAGACCGTGAACACCTGGTCGCCGTCGTCGGGCCCGGGCGGCACGAGACGCGCGGCGTAGGTGTCGCCGCGCAGCGCGAACCGGAAGCGGGGGGACCATCTGCTGGGCGCCTTCAGCTCCGCGCCGGTGCGCTCACCGTCGAGCGTCAGCGCGACCGACAGGCCGCGCACGTTCACCCTGCGCCGGCGCGCGGCGCGGACCAGCAGCAGCGTCACGCCCGCCAGCAGCAGGACGAGCGCGGCCGCCGCGATGTACCTGCGGTAGGTCTCCCACCAGGTGGGCGGACGTTCGACCGAGACGGTGAGCAGTCCGGAGGCGTACGCCACGGCCGGGTCGCCGTCGTCGGCCAGCCGCACCTCCATGGACGCGCCGCCGAGCGCCGCGTCCTTGCCGAAGCGGATGGTGAAGGGGGTGGTGGAGTCGCCGGGCGGGAGCGTGACCGGCCCGTCGGGGGCCGGCGTCGCGCGCACCCCGGCGACGCTCCGGAGCGCCAGCCGGGCCCGTCTGGGCGAGGAGGCGCCGTTGTGCACGGTCACCCGGCCGCGCACGACCTCTCCCTGACGCACGGTGCCGTCGCCGTCGAACTCGATCTGGCCCTGGACGACGGTCTCCGCGGCCCCCACCGTGACGGTGGTCGGCACCCGTTCGGCCCTGATGCCGGTGCCCGCGACGACCCCCGTCAGGGTGACGTCGCCCGGCCCCTGCGGCGCGGCGAAGACGCCCGCGTACCGGCCGTCGTGCTCCCTGTCGTCCGGGGCGCTTCCGTCGTCCCTGACCTGGACGGTCTGCGGCTGCGCCAGGCCGCCCCCGGTGGCGGTCACCGAGAACGTGAGGCCGCGCAGCGCCTCCTCGTCGGTGATCGCGCCCCTGCGGGTGACCAGCGAGAGCCGGATCCTGACCTCCTGCCCGGCGCGGGCCGAGGGCGGTTCCGGCACGATCGCGGCCTGCACCGCGCCCTGCCACAGCGCGGTCGCGCTCACCAGCCGCCGGCTGAGCCGCTGGGGCGCCTTCAGCCGGACCGTCCACATGCCGTTGAGCGGGTTGACGATGCGCAGCGCCTCCGTCGCGGTGTTCGCGCCGCTGTGGGCGAAGGTGGAGTCGCCGGCCGTGCCGGTCGTCACCGTGCGGCCGCGGGGGTCGACGAACTCGGCCAGCACCCGGGGGTCGCTCTTGCTGACCGTGATGGTGCCGTCGGTGGCGATCAGCGGGATCTCGACCTTCAGCTCGCGCACCTGGCCGTCCTCGACGGTGGTGGAGTCCGTCGGGGTCAGGCCCGAGCAGGTGGCCGCGGCGTACGCCTCGAACAGCGAGCGGGTGACGTCCCTGTCGTCGCGGACGATGCGGGCCCGCGGCCGCGACTCTTCGCGGGCGTCGCACCCGGCGCGCGAGCCGCCGGCGGCGAACCTGTCCAGGTTCTCCTGCGTGACCCCCGCGCCGAAGCCCAGCGGCCAGATCTGCACGCCCTCCCGCTGCGTCTGCCCGATCACGTCGCCGAGTTGCTGCGCGGCGCCCTCGTTGCGGCGCTGCCGCACCACCGGGTCGGCTTCGGAGCCGCTGCCGTAGGCGGGGCTGCGCGGCACGTCCAGGTGGCCGTCGGTCAGCAGGAAGACCACCTTCAGCGCGTTGGCGGGCGACCCGTCGCGCAGCGTCGCCAGCGCCTGGGTGAGCGCCGCCACGTGGTCGGTGTCGTTCCCCTCCTCGTCGGTCCGCCGGTGCAGGCCCTTCACGCACTCCGACAGGTACTGCAGGCTGACGCCGTCGCCCACGACGGTGGGCCGGCACACCTGGTCGACGGCGTTCTGCCCCGGCCGGCCGTTGTTGCTGCCGAAGCCGATCACGGTGACCCTGCTCTGCGGGTTCAGCACGCTCTGGGCGATCGTGGAGGTGGCCTCGATCTCCCGGGACACGGCCCCGGCCGACAGGCTCCCCGACTCGTCCACCGCGACCACCATGTCCAGGGGCAGCGTCTCCGGGGCGGCGCTCGCCGCCGCGCGGGCGGGGAGGGCGTGCGGCGGTACCGGCAGCGCGAGCGTCAGCGCCCCCGCCATGACGACGAGAGCGCGCGTCGCCCGGCAGCGCAAGGCTGATGTCATATCCGAGTCCTTCGGTGGAAAGGCGTTGCCAGAGGAGGGCATGAATGGGTCTCGCCCCGTTCGAGACGCGTAGCCCTCTCATTTTTAGCGGCCATGCTGACCGAATTAGATGCCATTTAGAAGGGTTTGTTACTTCACTGTGATCCGAACTAAATTCCAGGGAAGGTGCAGCCTTTGGGGGATGTTGTCCGGATTGTCGGTAATGTGAATCCGTTTCGGGTGAGGGTCGCGCCTGGAATGCTGACGCACGTCGTGACCTGCCAACCCGCAGCAATGCGGGTAAGCGGTGTATACCGCGAATCGGATGGATTGGGGGTGTTACTGGTGGTGCTGGTGGGACTGATGCCAACAATTGCCTGTTGAATCCGAATTGAAGAAGCCGGGTTCTCGCCCTGGGCTAAGGACTCAACGGAAATATGCGGAGAAGGGGGACTTATCTGACTTGCAGTCGTCTGCCCTTTTTGTGGGATTCGTTCCCGAAAGGGGGCCGTGCCACAGGGGTCCCATTCCGCTGGGACGCATCGTTCCCCATGCCGCGGCGCTCTCGCCGCGGCGGCGCGCGTCGCGCGGTCGGCCGGGGGCATGCCGTGGCCCGGCAGGAGTCACGGGGGCCGGCGCGGGGCGGGGCGGGTCACCGCTCGCCGGATCGGCCACGCCGAAAGAGACGCGCGCCGGCAGAACGGGCCGGCGGCGCGCCTCAGAGGTGGTTCACGGACCGGGCGGAACGGGTCAGGGGCCGGTCTGGAGTTGCTGCTCCAGGCGGACCTTCTTGGGGACGCACATGCGCCACGCCTCCAGCACCAGCTCCCGCATCTCCGCCGCGTCGAGGGCGTCCATGCGGGCGACCACCCAGTTGAAGCGCAGATCGGACTCGCCGGGCATGAGGAACTTGTCCGGCTCGGCCGCCACCAGGGCCTCGCGTTCCTCCTTCGGGAACCCGAAGCCCATCAGCGTCTCGTCCCGCGAGAACGCCACGTAGACGATCTTTCCGACGCGGAACTTGACGCGGTCCCGGATCAGGTGCTCGGACGAGCGCGGAAGGGTGCGCGCGAAGCGCCGGACGTCCTCGACGGTGATCACACAGCCACGTTAGCGGTTGCCCTCCGCGGACGAGATGTCGGCGAGCGCGGAGTCCGGGTCGCGCTCCACCGCCAGGTCGCCCAGGCTCACGATGCCGACGGGACGGCCGTCCTCGACGACCGGAAGGCGGCGCACGGCGTGCGAGCGCATGATCTGCACGGCCTGGTCGATGCTCGTGTCGGGCCCGACCGCCTCGACCGACGGGCTGCACGCCTCCCTGACCGGCGTCTCCGGCCCCCGCTCGGCGGCCACCACCCGGATCGTGATGTCCCGGTCGGTGACGATGCCCTTCATGCGCCCGTTCTCGTTGACGATCACCGCGCCCGCGTCGTTGTCGCGCATGAGCGCCGCGGCGGCCGACACCGGCTGGTCGCACTCGACCGTCGCCGGGTGGGAAGTCATCACGTCTGCCACGGTCTCTGCCATGGGATCCTCCTGATTGCTCACGTCCCGGCCGCTTACTACCCGGGCCGGGGGAGAGCTCACAGGGCTTTGTCGGATCCCGGCGTCCGGCCATGCGTGTCCGGTACGTCCGTGGAGAAGCCCTTTACCGGGCCTCAGAGCGTCTTCGCCGCCAGGCGGATCTCCTCCAGCAGGATCGCCAGGTCGTCCTCGGTGGTGTCGGGATGCAGGAAGCAGGCCCGCAGCGCGTCCCGGCCGCCCAGGCGGGTGCCGGTGAGGAAGGCGTTGCCGCGCGCCTGGACCGCGCCCGGCAGGGCCCGGTTGAGCGCGTCGAGCCCGCCGGGTCCGCCGGGTTCGCCCGTCGCGGGCGTGTGGCGGAAGGCCGTGATGGAGGTGGCGACCGGCGCGAGCAGCTCGAAGTCCGGGGCCTGCTCGACCATGGCGGCCAGCGTGCGCGCCAGGCCGCCGGTGTGCTCGACCAGGCGCGTGACGCCCTCCCTGCCCAGGTACGACAGCGTCGCCCAGGTCTTCAGCGCCCGGAACGGACGGGTCTGCTCGGGCCCGTACTCGGCGAACCAGCCCAGGTCGTCGGCGTTGTCGTCGATCAGGTACGACGGCACCAGGCTGAAGGCGGCCCGCGCGGCTGCCGGGTCGCGCAGCAGCGCGCAGCCGCAGCCGACCGGGACGCCGAGCCACTTGTGCGGGTCCAGGGCCAGCGAGTCGGCCCGGTCCAGCCCCGCGTAGGCGGGCGCCGAGCGCGCGTCGAGCACGCCGAGCGCGCCGTAGGCGCCGTCCACGTGGAACCACAGCCCGTGCTCGGCGGCCACGTCGGCGATGGCGTCGAGCGGATCGACCGCGCCGGAGTTGACGGTGCCCGCGCTGCCCGCCACGCAGAACGGCCGCAGGCCCGCCGCCAGGTCGTCGGCGACCATCGTGCGCAGCGCGCCGACGTCCATGCGGAAGGAGGCGTCCACCGGCACCTTGCGGACGTTCCGG
>NZ_JBSFGJ010000372.1:0-9254 GCF_053596515.1 Nonomuraea sp. NPDC001684 | reverse complement strand
GCGACTTCGTCGCCATCCAGCTCCCCAACCGCAGGGAGACGCTGCCCCTCGCGCTGGCGTGCATGAAGGTCGGCGCGCGCATCGCCCCGCAGATGCCCATCTACCGGCACCGCGAGCTGGACTTCATGATCCGGCTGACCGAGGCGAAGCTGTTCGTCACCACGAGCCGGATCGGCCACCTGGACACGGCCGAGACGGGGATGACCCTGGCCCGGGAGATCCCGAGCCTGGAGCACGTGATCGTCGTCGGCGGCGACGGCCCGCCCGGCTCGCTCGACTTCGACGAGCTCCTGCTCAACCCCGAACCGGGCGACCCGGCCGACGTCGAGGGCCGCGAGCTGGGCCCCGACGACCCGTTCCTCATCCTGTTCACCTCGGGCACGACCGGCGAGCCCAAGGGCGCCCTGCACAGCCAGAACACCCTGTACGCCGACATCAAGGGCTACGCGGAGGCGTTCGGGCTGGACCCGAGCCTGGTCATCATGACGGCCCAGACGTCGATGCACTACGTCGGCCTGGTGATGGCGTACCTGACGGCGCTGACGCTGGGCGGCACCGCGGTCACGGCCGACGCCTGGGATCCAGGCGTCTACCTCGACCTGATGGCCGACCACGACGTCACCATGTACTACGGCTCGCCGCCGTTCGCCCGGGAGATCAGCGAGGAGCAGGCGGCCCGGCCGCGCGAGCTGCCCAGCCTGAGCGTCTTCGTCTCCGGCTCGGCCCCCGTCCCGCCGCACCTGGTGGAACGGGTCACCGAGACGCTGGGCGTGCGCGTGTACGCGCTGTGGGGCATGACCGAGAACGGCGGCGTCACCATGACCAGGCCCGAGGACCCGCCCGAGCGGGCCGGCGAGAGCGACGGCACGGTCATCTCCGGCATGGAGGTGCGCATCGTCGACGAGGAGAACAAGCCGGTCGAGAAGGGCGAGATCGGCGCGCTCCAGGTCCGCGGCGCGGCCCAGTGCCTCGGCTACTACCTGCGCGACGAGATCTACGCCAAGTCGATCACCCCGGACGGCTGGTTCGACACCGGCGACCTGGCCCGCGACGACGGCTACGGCGGCGTGCGCATCTCCGGCAGGACCAAGGACGTGATCACCGCCAACATGTGCCTCAAGCTGCCGGTCAGCGACATCGAGGCGCTGCTCGGGCGGCATCCGGCGATCCGCGACATCGCCCTCATCGGCATCCCGGACCCGGCGCTGGTCGAGCAGGTGTGCGCCGTCGTCACGCCGTCGGGCGAGCCGCCCACGCTGGAGGAGTTGCGCGCCTACCTCAAGGAGGCCGGCGTGAACGACTGGTTCTGGCCCGAGCGCCTGGAGATCGTCGAGGAGATGCCGCGGACCGTCACCGGCAAGATCCGCAAGGTCGAGCTGCGGGAGCGGTTCGGCGCGGCGTCGGACTGAGGTGGCCGGCTCACGGGCGCTCCCGCTGGCCGTCCTGTGCGGGAGCGCCTTCCTCGGCGCGATCGACGTGCAGCTCGCGAACATCGCCTTCCCCGACATCCTGCGCAGCTTCCCGCGCAGCAGCCTGCCGGAGCTGTCGTGGGTGTTCAACGGCTACGCGATCGTGTTCACCGCGGCGCTGCTGCCGGCCGGCGGCCTGGCCGACCGGTTCGGCGCGCGGCGGGTGTTCCTGACCGGCCTCGCGGTGTTCGTGGCCGGCGCCGCTCTGTGCGCGGTCGCGCCGTCGGCCGGCGCGCTGATCGCCGCCCGGGTCGTGCAGGGCGTGGGCGGCGGGGTGATCACGCCGCTGACGCTCGCGCTGATCCTGCCGTACTACCCGCCGGAACGCCGGGGCACGGCGATCGGGCTGTGGAGCGCGGCGCAGTCGGTGGCGACGGCGTCGGGGCCGTCGCTGGGCGGCATGCTGGTCGGCGTCTGGGACTGGCGGACGGTGTTCTTCCTGCACCTGCCGGTCGGGGCGGCCGTGCTGGCGGGCGCCTGGCGGATCGTGCCCAAGGGGGCGGGCGAGGCGGCCACGTCCCGGCTGCCGGACATCGCCGGGCTGCTGCTGCTGGTGGGGGCCATCGGGCTGCCCTCGCTGGCGATCGTGCAGAGCGACGCGTGGGGGCCGGGCAGCCCCGGCACGATCGCGGTGCTGGTCGCGGGCGTCGTCGTGGCCGTGCTGTTCGTCCGGCGGGCGCGCACGCATCCCGCGCCGATCGTGGACCTGGGCGCGCTGCGGGCGCGCGGCACGCAGCGGGCCAACCTCGCGATGTTCCTGGTCGGGCTGGTGATGTTCGCGCTGCCGCTGGCCAACATCCTGTTCCTGACCGGGATCTGGGGGTACTCCGTGGCCGCCGCGGGGCTCGCCGTCACGCCGGGGGCGCTCGCCCAGGTGCTGACCGCGCCGCTCGCCGGGCGGCTGGCCGCCAGGACCGGCCATCGCCTGCTCGCCCTGTGCGGGGTGGCGCTGCTGGCCCTGTCCACGGCGTACCTGGCGTTCGCGACGGGGGACGCCCCGGCGTACCTGACGGTGGTGCTGCCCGCGGTGGTGCTGTCGGGCGTCGCGGTGGCCGTGCTGATCACGTCGCTGAGCGGCGCGGCGGTGGCCGAGATCCCGCCCGCGCGGCTGGCCACCGGCACCGCCCTGTCGGTGACCTCGCGGGCCGTCGGGGCCGTCATCGGCGTCTCGGCGCTGGTGCTGGTGCTGTCGGGCGACCGGCTCGGGGCGATCGGGGCGTACCAGGGGGTGTGGCTGACGATGCTCGGCCTGTGCGCGCTGGTCGCCGTCGCCGCCGCCGGACTGCGCGCTCCGCGGGCCGAGCCCGCCGCGCAACGCGCCTGACCGGCGCACGGCTTCGAGGGACGGGCCCGTCGGGTCAGTCGGGGGCGTAGGCCAGGACGTGGTCGTGCAGCAGGCGGCCGGCCCGCGGGTCGTCCCGCTCGAACGCCTCCACCAGGGGTTCGTGGTCGGCCGCGTTCTCGTGCGGCCGCATCCGGAACAGCCGGATCGACACGTGCGTCCAGACCTCGACGCCGAGCGACTCCCACACCGACACCAGCAGCGCGTTGCCGGAGGCCGCGACGATCTCCCGGTGGAAGGCGACGCCGTGGCTGACCTGGTCGTCGAGGGAGCTGGCGGCCGCGGCGGCGTGCAGGCGGGCCACGTGGGCGCGCAGCGCGGCGACCGGCGGCCGGCCGAGGCGGGTGGCGGTCTCCTCCAGCCCGGCCCGGACCTGGTAGACCTCGCGCAGGTCGTCGAGGGTGAAGCCGCGTACCCGGGCGCCGCGGTTGGGCGCCGACTCGACCAGCCGGAGCGCCTCCAGCTCACGCAGCGCCTCGCGTACGGGGGCCTGGCTGACCTGGAGCTCGGCGGCCAGGCGGCGCTCGACGATGCGCTCGCCGGGCTCCCAGCGGCCGCTGATCAGGCCGTCGAGCAGCACTTTCCTGATCTCCTCGCGCAAGGGCGGCCGCACCACGGGCTCCACAGATAATCCTTTCATCGGATGATCGATCATATGGTGTTTAATGGAAGCATGGAGAAAGACCTGGATCCACAGGAGACCGCCGAATGGCTCGAATCGCTTGAGGCGGTCCGGCGGGCGGCCGGTCCCGATCGGGCCGATTACCTGCTGCGCAGGCTCGCCACGAGCACGCGCTATCTCAACACGGTGCCCACCGCCGAGGAGCCCGCCTACCCCGGCGACCTGGAGCTCGAAGAACGCGTCGCGGCCTACGACCGGTGGAACGCCGCCGTCATGGTCAGCCGGGGCAGCAAGCTCGGCCTGGGCGGCCACCTGGCCACCTACGCCTCGGCCGCCTGGCTGTACGAGGTCGGCTTCAACCACTTCTTCCACGGCACGGACGACCAGGTCTTCTTCCAGGGGCACGCCTCCCCCGGCGTCTACGCGCGGGCCTTCCTCGAAGGGCGCCTGAGCGAGGAGCAGCTCGACCTGTTCCGGCGCGAGACGCAGGGCGGGCTGCCGTCGTACCCGCACCCGAGGGCGATGTCGGGCTTCTGGCAGTTCCCGACCGTGTCGATGGGCATCGGCCCGCTCAACGCGGTCTACCAGGCACGCTTCAACCGCTACCTGCACAACCGCGGCATCAAGGACACCTCGCACAGCCATGTCTGGGCCTTCCTGGGTGACGGCGAGATGGACGAGCCGGAGTCCACCGCGGCGCTGACGCTGGCCGCCAGGGAGGGGCTGGACAACCTCACCTTCGTGATCAACTGTAACCTCCAGCGGCTCGACGGCCCGGTACGCGGCAACACCCGGATCGTGCAGGAGCTGGAGAGCGTCTTCCGGGGCGCGGGCTGGCACGTCGTCAAGGCGCTGTGGGGCGCCGAGTGGGACGGCCTGCTCGGCTCCGACGAGCTCGTGGCCAGGCTCGGCGAGGTGCCGGACGGCCAGTTCCAGACGTTCGCCGCCGCCGACGGCGCCTACATCAGGCAGCACCTGTTCCAGGGGCTCGACGTGCCGTACTCCGACGACGACCTGCGGCGCATCGTCGGCGGCTCGCGGGCCGGGCACGAGCCGCGCAAGGTGTACGCCGCCTACCACCGGGCGCTGCAGAACCGGGGCGCGCCCACGGTGGTCCTGGTCCAGACGGTCAAGGGCTGGACGCTGGGCGCGGGCGTCGAGGCGCGCAACGCCAACCACCAGATGAAGAAGCTCACCCTCGACGAGTTCCGCGTCATGCGCGACCGGCTCGGCCTGCCGGTCCCCGACTCGGCGCTGGCCGGGGAGCTGCCGTCGTACCTGCACCCGGGGCCCGGCTCGGCCGAGGCCGAGTACGTCGCCGAGCGCCGCCGGGAGCTGGGCGGCCCGATCCCCCGCCGCACGGTCGCCGGCCGGCCGCTGCCGCAGCCGGGCGAGCGGCCGTTCGCGGCCCTGGCCAAGGGCTCGACGCAGCCGATCGCCACCACGATGGCGTTCGTCCGGCTGGTCAAGGACCTGATGAAGGAGCCGGAGACCGGGCGGCGCTGGGTGCCGATCGTGCCCGACGAGGCCAGGACGTTCGGCATGGAGTCGCTGTTCCCCACGGCCAAGATCTACTCGCCGCTCGGCCAGCGCTACGAGTCCGTCGACCGGGAGCTGCTGCTGGCGTACAAGGAGGCGGTGGACGGGCAGATCCTCATCGAGGGCATCACCGAGGCCGGCTCGATGGCCTCCTTCACCGCGGCGGCCACCAGCTACGCCACCCACGGCGAGCCGGTGGTGCCGTTCTACATCTTCTACTCGATGTTCGGCTGGCAGCGGACCGGCGACCAGATGTGGGCCCTGGCCGACCAGCTCGGCCGCGGATTCCTGCTCGGCGCGACCGCCGGCCGCACCACCATGACGGGCGAGGGCCTGCAGCACGCCGACGGCCACTCCCAGCTCCTGGCCTCCGCCAACCCCGCCTGCCTGGCCTACGACCCGGCCTTCGCCTACGAGGTCGGCGTCATCGTCCACGACGGGCTCAGGCGCATGTACGGCGAGGCCGCCGAGGACGTGTTCTACTACCTGACCCTCTACAACGAGCCGCTGCCCCAGCCCGCGATGCCCGAGGGCGTCGAGGAGGGCATCGTCAAGGGCATCTACCGCTACTCCGCGGGCGGCGGCGCCGCGCACCTGCTGGCCAGCGGCACCGCGATCCACTGGGCGCTGGAGGCCCAGCGGCTGCTGGCCGAGGAGTACGGGCTGGGCGTGGACGTCTGGTCGGTCACCTCGTGGAGCGAGCTGCGGCGCGAGGCCATGTCGGCGACCGGGGTGCCGTACCTGCGGCAGGCGCTGGCCGGGACCGAGGGGCCGGTGATCGCGGTCAGCGACTGGATGCGGGCCGTGCCCGACCAGATCAGGCCGTGGATCGACCGGCCGTGGACCTCGCTCGGCACCGACGGGTTCGGGCTCTCCGACACCCGGGAGGCCGTGCGCAGGCACTTCGGGGTCGATCCGCGGTCGATCGCGGACGCCGTGCTGAAGGCGGTGGAGGAGTAGCAGCGGGGGCGACTCGTCCCGGCGTAACCGTATTTATCGAGGAATCTCCCTAAGTTAGGGCCTGGTGCACCAACCGTGTTCTGCTGATCCCGGGGGGAGACGGGTGAGAACACGGTTGCGCCGGTCGCTGCGTACGCGGCTGGCACTGCTCGCCGGCATCGCCATGCTGCTGCTGAACGTCGTCGTCAGCGGCTTCGTCATGTTCGGCATCCACGACGACGTCGCCGACGTGCGCGCCAGCGACGTGTCCGGGCGGGCCCTGCGCGTGCTCCTCATGGTCAAGCGCAACCAGCTGCCCCAGGTGCTGGAACCCCTCGGCCTCGACGGCATCCAGGTCGTCGACCCGGCCGGACGGGCCGTCGCCTGGACGCCCAACCTGGCCGACGCCCCCCGCCAGACGGCCCACATCCCCCGCGACCAGGCGAACTACGTCAGCAGGAGCTGCGACCTGCCGGCCTTCCCCGGCCGGTGCGAGCTCGTGGTCGCCCTGCGCGCCTACCAGCCCGAGGGCACCTGGATCATCTACGCCTTCGACCCCGCGGTCCCCTGGTTCGTCAGCCCGCAGGTCGTGCTGTTCCAGATCGTGGTGTCGGCGCTGCTGGTCGGGCTGACCTTCTTCGGGGTGTCGCGGGTCGTGGCCAGGACGCTCGCCCCCGTCAGCAGCATCACCAAGAGGCTCGCCGAGATCACCGCGGACGGCGGCGGCCTGCGGGTGCCCGTCCCGGACACCGACGACGAGATCAGAGCCCTGGCCGAGACCGCCAACCAGACGCTGGAACGGCTGGAGACGGCGCGGGCCCGCCTGGAGGCCGCGATGGAGCAGCAGCGCAGGTTCGCCGGGGACGCCTCGCACGACCTGCGCAGCCCGATCACCGCCATGCGCGCGCAGGTCGAGGAGGCCATGCTGCATCCGGAGGAGACCGACTGGCGGGAGACCAGCACCCAGGTGCTGGCCAGCCTCGACCGGCTGCAGGCCATCGTCACCGACCTGCTCACGCTGACCAAGCTGGACGCCGGGGCGCCGAGCGACCACCAGCCGGTGGACCTGGGCGAGCTGGTCACCGCCGAGACCGCCAGGCCGCGGGCCAAGCGCGTGGTCACCGGCCCGGACGAGGGCGTGGTGGTCATGGGCGACCGGCTGCAGCTCACCCGGCTGCTGACGAACCTGCTGGACAACGCCGAGCGGCACGCCGAGGCGCAGATCACCGTGACGGTCCGGCAGGAGGGCGGCCGGGCCGTACTGGAGGTCCTGGACGACGGCGGAGGCATCGAACCGGGCCAGCGCGAGCTCGTCTTCCAGCGCTTCATCCGCCTGGACGACTCCCGCAACCGCGACGCCGGCGGCACCGGCCTCGGGCTGCCGATCGCCCGCGAGATCGCGACCGCGCACCACGGCACGCTGACCATCGAGGACTCCCCCAAGGGCGCCCGCTTCGTCCTCCGCCTCCCCCTCGCCTGACGGGGTGCGGGGCCGCGGGGTTCTGGTGCTTGGCGGGGCCGCGGCGTCCTGGTGCTTGCCGTGGCCGCGGGGTTCTAGTGCTTGCCGTGGCCGCGGGCCAGGCCCTTGCCGTGCTTGGCCTTGGCGGACTGATGGCCGACCTTCCGCCCCTTGCCGGAGCCGGCGCCGGACGTGGCGCCGGACGTGGCGCCGGTCACGGCGGGCCGCTGGGCCGGCGGCTGGGCGACGGGCTGGGCGGGCGGACGGCGGCGGGAGCCGCTCTGCTCGGCCGCGCGGTCGGAGGCGCCCTCCGAAGAGCGGTCGCGCGCGATGGCCACGGCGTGCATGATGCCCTCGTGCTCGGTGGCCTGGTTCGGCGCCGGGTCGGCGTAGGAGGGCGTGCGGGGGGCGGCGGGCGGGCCGCCGTCGCCGTTCCAGGACGTCGTGAGGAGCACGCTGGTGACGAGCGCGGCCAGGGCGGTGAGCTGCCGCCAGCGCTGCGGCCTGCCCGGCTGCGGGATCGACACCGAGAACGGCAGCAGCTCGCGGTGCGCGCGAAGCCCGCGCGCGGCGTCGGGCATGGTCCGGCGCACGGCGTGGTTCCGCTCGCCGGTCCTGCGTACCGCGCGGTCCCAGCCCGGGATCCGCCGCCTGGCGTCCGGCCGCGTCCCGGCGACGGCCCCCACGTCCCGGACGCCCACCGAGACGGGGGCGGCCTCCGGGACGGGGGCGGGAACGGCTTCCGGGGCGGGGAGGGAGACCTCCGGGGCGGGGGCCGCGGGGAAGAGGGTGGGAGGAAGGAGGTCGCCGGTGTTGGGCAGGGAGTCGGCCAGGGGGATGGCGGCGGTGTCGTGGGGTTCCTCGTCGCCCAGCGCGGCCACCCGGGTCAGGCGCCGCCGGGCCTCCTCGCCGTCGATCCGGCGGGCGGGGTCCTTGGTCAGGAGACCGGCGATGACCGGCGCGAGCGGCCCGGCCAGGTGGAACGGCGCGGGCTCGGAGGTGAGCACCGCGGTCAGTGCGGCCAGGTGGCCGCTGTGCGGGAAGGGCGACTGGCCCTCGACGGCCGCGTACAGGGTGGCGCCGAGGGACCACAGGTCGGCCTGCGGGGTCGCGTGGCCGCCGCGCAGGCGTTCCGGGGCGATGTACGCGGGCGTGCCCACCACCATGCCCGACTGGGTGATGTTGGCCTGGTCGTCGAGGGTGGTGGCCAGGCCGAAGTCGGTGAGCAGGGCGTGCCGGTCGCCGTTCAGCAGGATGTTGCCGGGCTTGACGTCGCGGTGCACGATGCCGTCGGCGTGCGCCGCGCTCAGCGCCTCCAGCACCTGGAGCCCGAGGCGCGCGGCGTCGGGCGGGGACAGCGGCCCGCGTTCGGCGATCACGTCGGCGAGGCTGCGCGAGGGCACGAGCTGGAGCACGATCCACGGTCGTTCGTCGGCCACCACCACGTCGTAGACGGCGGCGATGTGCGGGTGGCTCAGCCGGGCGGCCAGCCGCGCCTCCCGCATCGTCCGGCCGAGCAGCCGCTCCCGCTCGGTCCCCAGCGCGTGCCCGAGGGTGACCTCCTTGACCGCGACCTGCCGGTCGAGCAGCTCGTCGTGGGCCCGCCAGACCCGGCCCATGCCACCGCGGCCCAGTTCGGACAGCAGCCGGTAGCGCCCGGCCAGCAACCAGCCCGCACAGTGCGAAAGTGACATGCCGCCCTGCCTACCCGATCATCCCGCCCTCATGCAACGGCCGCACAGGCTTCGAGTCGATCCTGTGAGAAGGGCGGGCGCGGGGTCACCCGTTGGTGGGGAAGCCGAGGTTCACACCGCCGTGGGACGGGTCCAGCCAACGCGAGGTCACCACCTTGCCCCGCGTGTAGAACTGCACCCCCTCGGTGCC
>NZ_JBSFGJ010000371.1:0-9361 GCF_053596515.1 Nonomuraea sp. NPDC001684 | reverse complement strand
CAGCCCGCTCTGAACCGCTCTGAGCTGCTCAGAGTTCGCCTGAAACACCCCCGGAGAGGAAACATGCGCCTTCAGTTAGTCGCGGCCCTGGTCGTGGCGGCCGGACTGGTCGCCACCCCCGCGGAAGCGGCCGCCGCCCGGAACTTCTTCGTCGACTGCCAGGCGCCGGACGGCGGCTCAGGGCGCAATGCCGCCGGGCCGCTGAACAGCCTGGACGCCGTCAACGCCATCACCTTCCGCGAGAAGGACACGATCAAGTTCAGGGCGGGGACCGTCTGCGCCGGCCGGCTCGAACCCGTCGGCTCCGGCACGGCCGCGCACCCCGTCGTCTTCACCTCCTACGGCGAGGGCCCCAAGCCGATCATCCAGGGCGACGGCGGCGAGTGGGCCGTCCACCTGGTGGACAACAGCTACGTGACGCTGGAGAAGCTGCACATCACCAACCCGGCGGGCACCACGGCCAAGCGGACCGGCGTGCAGTACAACTCCACCACCCCCGAGCCGAAGGCCGGGCTGGTCCTGCGGGACCTGGAGGTCTCCGACGTCGCCGGATGGGGCAACAAGACCGGGGCGAACAGCTCCTGGTTCGCCTACTCGGCGGGCATCAGCGTCCAGGCGCTGCCCGAGGGCAAGGTCGGCTATCTCGACGGCATCACGATCACCGGCAACTACGTGCACGACACGGGCGGCGGCGGCATCAAGATCAGCCGCAAGGGCACCGACTACCACCGGAACGTGCTCATCGCCCGCAACACCATCCGCGCGGTCGGCGGCGACGGCATCGTGGTGCACGCCTCGGACCGGCCGCTGGTGGAGCAGAACCTGTTCGACGAGGGCGGCGCCGGGAAATACCCGTACGTAGACGGAAATTTCGCGGGAATGTGGCCGATCAACTCTGTTGACCCGGTATTTCAGTTCAACGAGGTGACCCGGCAGCGGCCCACCATCTTCGACTCCACCGCCTGGGACTGCGACGGCGGCATCAAGGGCTCGTGCGTCTACCAGTACAACTACTCGCACGACAACGCCGGCGGCTTCTACCTCGGCTGCCAGAGCTGCACCGAGTTCCCCAACTACAAGGCCACCGCCATCCTGCGGTTCAACATCGCCCAGGACGACTGCCGCATCGCGGGCAACGCCTCCGGCGACAACACGAGCCCGCTGTGGCTGTACAACAACACGTTCTTCTGCCCGTCGCAGAAGCTCGACGTGGCCGTGCCCACCGGGAACTCGAAGATCGTCAACAACATCTTCTACGCGCCGTCCGGCACGCTGCCCGCGGCCCCCGGCATCGGCTACGACTCCAACGTCTACCACGGCGGCGTGGCCGTGCCGGCGGCCGACGCCCGCGCGGTGACCGCCGACCCCGGGCTCGCCGCCCCCGGCACCGCCGACGGGGCCGCCGACGTGGACGGCTACAAGCTGCTCGAAGGCTCGCCCGCGCTCGCGTCCGGCGCGGTCGTGGACGGTCTGGGCGACCGCGACTACTTCGGCAACCAGGTCGCCGGCACGGTCTCGCGCGGGGCCTACAACGGGCCGGCCACCGCGCCGGTCGTGGCGGGCTCGGTCGAGGAGGCGTACAACAACGTCGCGGTCAGCTCCGACCTCAACCCCAACGTCGGCGGCTTCTCCACCAGCGGCCGCAGCTACTCCGGCCAGGCGCTGGAGAAGGCGGGCCTGACGCCGGGCCGGACCGTGAACGTGCTCGGCGCCGACTTCGTCTGGCACCCGCGCCCGTACGGCATGACCGACAACGTCAAGGCCGCCGGGCAGACGGTCGCGCTGCCGGGGCAGGGTGCCAGGCTGGTCCTGCTCGGAGCCGGTGGCCTGAAGGCGCGCGAGGGCGTGTTCAAGGTCACCTACACCGACGGGACGACCGAGGACAAGACCGTCAGGTTCGGCGACCAGTGGGACGCGACCGCGCCCGCCGGTGGCGTGCTCGTGGCCCGCGCCGACTACCACAACATGACGCAGACCAGCTACAAGAACCCGGCCACCGGGCAGACGCGCGAGTCGGGCGTGTCGGTGTTCGGCTACGCGGTGCCGCTCGACGCGTCCAGGACGGTCGCCACGGTGACCTTCCCGGCGGGCAGCCCGCTGGCGAACGCGGGGTTCCACGTCTTCGACATGAAGATCGCGAGCTGACGCCGTGACGAGCACCCCGGCCACCGGCCGGCCGCGCCGGGTGTCCGGCCCGCGTCCGGGGTACCCGGCGCGCGGGCGGGTCCTGTGGGCGGCTCTCGCCCTGGCCGGGGTGCTCGTCGCCGGCATCGCGGTGTCGGGGAAGGGGGCCGGGGGCGGGGTTCCGGCGCGGGCGGCGTCCGCGGGCGTGGCGGAGGTGCTCGGGATGCGTCCCGGGGACACGGTCGTCACGTTCGAGGGGGAGCCGGTGAGCGGGGCCGAGGTGCTGCGGGCGGCCGAGACCGTGCGCGCCGAGGTGATCTCCGAGTTCGCCGCCCAGGGGCTCGGCCCTGGCTTCTGGGACCGTCCCCGCGACGGCGTCACCCCGGCGCGGCGGCTCAGGGAGCGGGCGGTGCGGGCCGCCGTGCTGGACAAGGCGCGGCGGATCTGGGCCCGCGAGGCGGGCCTGCTCGCCGACGTCAGCGAGCAGGGGTTCCAGCGCGAGCTGGCCGCCGAGAACGCCCGCCGCGCGCAGGCCGCGCGCTCCGGCCGCCCGATCCCGGGCGTGCCCTCCTACGACCAGTACACCTACGCGCAGGTGCGGGCCGCCGAGCTGGACTCGGCGCTCGGCAAGCTGCACGCGGCCACCCTCGACCTGTCCGAACGCCGCCTGCGCGACCGGTACGCCCGCACCGCGGCCCCCGGCGCGCCCCCTTTCGACCAGGTACGCGACAACATCAGGCGGCAGCTCGTCATCGAGGGCTACGAACGGGCCCTCCAGGCGAGAGCCACCTCATGAGCCCTCCCGCAGCGGACATACAAGGCTGTTCCGGCTCGTACCATCGACTTCTAAGGTCATGGGGAACTGGTTCCAGAGCAACATCGTCACCACGGGACGGCTGCCGCTGTTCTGTTACTTCGTCACGCTCATCGTGGCGTTCATCGCCACCCGCATCAACGTCCGCCTGATCAGGGCCAAGGTCGGCTGGTTCCGCAACGTGAACGTGGGCGAGATGCACATCCACCACGTCGTGTTCGGCGTCGTGCTCATGCTCATCGGAGGCGTGACCGGGCTCATCGTCAACGGCGCCGCGCAGGCCGGGCAGGTGGTCGCCGCCTGCGTGTTCGGCGTCGGCTCCGCCCTCGTGCTGGACGAGTTCGCGCTGATCCTGCACCTGCACGACGTCTACTGGGAGGAGGAGGGGCGCACCTCGGTGGACGCGGTCTTCATCGCCGTCGCCGTGACCGGCCTGCTCCTCATCGGCCTGCGCCCGCTGACCTGGGACTACGGCACGCCGGTCAACCCGGCGGCGCTGATCGTGGCCAACCTCGCGCTGGCGGTGATCACGCTGCTCAAGGGCAAGATCTGGACCGGGATGGCGGGGCTGTTCCTGCCTTTACTGCTCGTGGTGGGCGCCGTGCGCCTGGCCCGTCCCGGCTCGCCGTGGGCCCGCTGGTTCTTCCGCGGCGGACGCTCGCCCCGCAAGCTGGCCACCGCCGTCCATCGTGAGGAACGCTGGCGGCGGCCGGTCATCAGGGCCAAGATCGCGTTCCAGGAGTTCCTGTCGGGGCGGCACGACCTGCCCTCCAGCCGGCGCGGCCGTCGGCATACTTGACCCATGACACCGCTCGCGCCCCCCGCCGCGCTCTGATGCGCTTACCGCCGTTCCCCGAGCGCCTGCTGCGGGCCCTGTCCCCGGCCGGCGAGCGGCACGGGCTGCTGCTGGCGGGCGGCCACGCCCTGCGGGCCCACGGCTTCACCGACCGCCTGGTCGAGGGCATCGACCTGGTGACCGCCGCCGAAGGGCCCCTGCCGTCCGCCGCTGGCGACGTCGTGGCCGCGTTGCGCGCCGGCGGGCTGGTCGCCGAGGTCGCCGAGAGCGCCGCGTGGGCGGCCCGCCTGACCGTCACGGACCCGTCCATCGGGCGCGACGCCGAGATCGTCCTCACGCGCGAGGCGCTGCGCGAGCCCCCGGTGGTGTGCGATGGCCTGCCGGTGGCGGCCCCGGCGGACGTGATCGGGCTGCGGGTGCGCGACCTGCACGAGAGGGGGCTGCCGGCCGACGTCGCCGACGCGGCCTCGGCGGCGCACGTGTTCTCCTTCCGCGACCTCGAACGCCTCGCCGCCGTCCATCTCGACGACTTCTCGCCGCAGGAGCTGCTCATGCGGCTGGAGTTCGTCGAGCTCATGAGCGACGAACGCTTCGAGGCCCACGGCCTGGACGAACGGCACATCGCGGACATCCGCGCCTTCGCCTTGGAGTGGGCCGAGGACATCAAGCTGCGCAGGGCCGACGACGGCGACGCCGACTACGACGATCCCGACCTGCCCGAGGTCGACTGATCCGGCAGGCCGAGGAGCACCGGCGCGAGCGCCGGGCGCTTGCACACCCGGCCATCGCCCGAGGAGCGGCCCCGCAGGCGTCGGGCGATCCACGGCCCGGCGAACGAGCCCAGCCAGCGGACCTCCGCCGCCGCCGTGCGCAGGCGGCCGGGCGGCGGCAGCACGGGCAGCGGCAGGTTCCAGCCGTCGTCGCTGCCGGGCAGCTCCAGCGCGTACGCCACCGACGCGGCGAACCTGGCGTGCCCGGCCGGGCTGGCGTGCAGCCGGTCGGGGCTCCACAACCGCGCGTCGGTCACTGCCGTGTCGGGGAAGGTGTCCACCAGCGTCACGCCGTGCCGGGCGGCGGCCTCGCGGACGCGGGCGTTGAGGTCGAGCACGCGCGGCAGCAGCGGCCTGGCCAGCGGCGCGATCCGGCCGATGTCGGGGAAGGTCACGGTCACCACCCGCGCGCCCGCCCCGGTCAGCGCCGCGAACATGTGCTCCAGGTCGGCCGCGACGGCGGCGGCGTCGAAGCCGGGACGGATGACGTCGTTCATGCCCGCCATGACCGTGGCCAGGTCGGGACGGAGCTCCAGCGCGGCGGGAAGCTGCTCGGCGCGGATCTGGGCGGCCACCCGGCCGCGTACCGCGAGGTTGGCGTAGAGCAGGCCGGGATTGCCGCGGGCCAGGTGCTCGGCGAGCCGGTCGGCCCAGCCGCGGTGGCCGAGGACGTCGTCGCCGTCGCCGAGGCCCTCGGTCTGGCTGTCGCCGAGCGCGACGTAACGGGTGTAGGTCACGGGTTCTCCTCCGAGGTCCGGGCGGCGCGCTCGCCGAGCGTCCGGGCGGTGCTCAGGCACCAGTCGCGCATCTCCCGCTCCAGGCGGCAGCCCGCCAGGCAGGACAGGTACGGGCCGACCCGCTCGCCCTCGCGCAGGAACGACTCCTCGTCGCGGTCGCCGCGCAGGCGCAGCAGGGTCTGCTCGAAGAACGCGAGCTTGGCGGCGGCCTCCCCGGCGCGGTCGAGGAGCTGGGCGATCAGCGGCGCCGGGTCGAGCCGGTCGGCCGCGTGGACCTTGACGGCCAGGTCGTCGCGGAGCAGCAACGGCTTGGCCGGAGCAGCGGCGAAGCCGGCCAGCTCGTCCAGGCCGGCCGGGGTGACCGAGAACAGGCGCTTGTTCGGACGGCCGCGCTGGACCACCTCCCGGCCGGTGACCAGGCCGTCGGCCTCCAGCCTGGTCAGCTCGGCGTAGAGCTGCTGGGGGGCGGCGTACCAGAAGTTGGAGACGCCCACGTCGAAGATCTTGGTGAGCTGGTAGCCGCTGTACTCGCCGTCGAGCAGCGCCGCCAGCACGGCATGCCGCAACGCCATCAGCGACGCTCAAGAACATGACTACTCATGGACATGACTATAGGGCCGCCGCCGATTCCGGTGCCAGGGGGCGGCGATCGCCCGTACGTCTCCTTCTCAAGGAGGAGGCGTCAACGAAAGTTGACATACTTTGGTCGTCAATCTAAGTTGACCCGGGCGTGGCGGTGCGGATCGCGTTGCGCCGTTCGTTGGGCAATTTCGAGAAATGTCGTGAGAGGAGTTGGGGTGCTCAAAGAGCTGCTGGCCTACCTCAGGCCGCATCGGAAGGTCCTGATCGCGGGCGGTCTGCTCGGGTTGATCGGCTCGGTGGCGGGGCTGGCGATGCCCCTGCTGGCCAAGTACGTCGTGGACGCCTTCGGAGAAGACCAGTCGCTGGCCGCGCCGCTGTTAGGACTGACCGTGGCGGTGCTCGTCGGAGCCGTCGTCTCGGCCGGGGGCACCTACCTGATGGAACGCACCGGCGAGGGCGTCGTGCTGGGCGCCCGGCGCAGGCTCGTCGACCGGATGCTCCGGCTCAGGGTCGCCGACGTCGACCGGCTCAAGCCCGGCGACCTGATGTCGCGGGTGACGAGTGACACGACGCTGCTGCGCGCGGTGCTGACCAACGGGATCGTGGAGTCGGTCAGCGCGGTCTTCATGCTGATCGGCGCGATCATCATGATGGCCACCATGGACGGCGTGCTGCTGCTGGTCACGCTGCTCGTGGTGGTGGTGATCGGCGGCCTGGTCGCGCTCATCATGCCGCGCATCCAGCGGGCGCAGACGCAGGCCCAGGAGGCCGTCGGCGAGATGGGGGCCGTGCTGGACCGGGCGCTGCAGGCGTACCGGACGGTCAAGGCCAGCGGCGCGGAGGAGCGGGAGATCGCGGTCGTCGGGGAGGCGGCCGAGCGCGCCCGCGACCGCGGGCTGCAGGTGGCCGGCTGGACGTCGCTGGCCGGCGTGGCGACCTGGATGGCCGTGCAGATCGCCTTCCTGTGCGTGCTGGCCGTCGGCGGGTCGCGGGTGGCGTCGGGCGTGCTGGAGGTCTCGTCCCTGATCGCGTTCCTGCTCTACCTGTTCTACCTGGTGCCGCCGATCGGGCAGCTCGTCCAGGGCGCCGTCCAGCTCCAGAACGGGCTGGCCGCGATGCGGCGCATCAAGGAGATCGAGGACCTGCCCGGCGAGCCGGTCAGCGCCGCCGTCCCGGTCGCGGGCACGCCGGTGGGCCTGCGGTTCCAGGACGTCGTCTTCCGGTACGGCGACGACCGTCCCGCCGTGCACGACGGCGTCACCTTCGAGGTGCCCGCGGGCGGGCTCACGGCGCTGGTCGGGCCGTCCGGCGCGGGCAAGTCCACGGTGTTCGCCCTGCTCGAACGCTTCTACGAGCACCAGGACGGCCTGATCTCCATCGGCGGCCGGGACATCCGCGACTGGCCGCTCGGCGAGCTGCGGGCCGCGCTCGGCTACGTCGAGCAGGACGCCCCCGTCCTAGCCGGCACGCTGCGCGAGAACCTGCTCTTCGCCGCCCAGGACGCCACCGAGGACGAGCTGCGCCGCGCCGTCACCCGCACCCGGCTCGACGACCTGGTCGCCCGGCTGCCCGAAGGGCTCGACACGGCGGTGGGCCACCGCGGCGTGCTGCTGTCCGGCGGCGAGCGGCAGCGGGTCGCCATCGCCAGGGCGCTGCTGCGCAGGCCCAGGCTGCTGCTGCTCGACGAGGCCACGTCCCAGCTCGACGCGGTCAACGAGCTGCGGCTGCGCGAGGTCATCGCCGAGGTGGCGGCCGAGACGACCGTGCTGGTCATCGCCCACCGGCTGTCCACCGTGACGAACGCCGACCGGATCGTGGTGATGGAGGCGGGCGGCGTACGGGCGGTCGGCACCCACGCCGAACTCGTCGCGGACGACGACCTCTACCGCGAACTGGCCGCCACCCAGTTCTTGGTGAGCTGAAGGCCGCAAAGCGGTCCGTTGGGCGTTCGGGGGCCGTAGGCGCAGGCTTCGCCTGCTGCCTGCGGTGGACCGCTGGACGCTTGGGGACCGTAGGCGCAGGCTTCGCCTGCTGCCTGCGGTGGACCGCTGGACGCTTGGGGACCGTAGGCGCAGGCTTCGCCTGCAGCCTGCGGTGGACCGCTGGACGCTTGGGGACCGTAGGCGCAGGCTTCGCCTGCAGCCTGCGGTGGACCGCTGGACGCGGTCCACCGTAGTCTTCGGGTGACAAAGGTGAATGTGTTCATTCAGGAGGGTCACCATGAGCCGCAGCGTGCGCGCACCGCGAGGCACCACGATCACCGCGAAGGGGTGGCCGCAGGAGGCGGCGCTCCGCATGCTCCAGAACAACCTGGACCCCGAGGTCGCCGAGCACCCCGAGCAGCTGGTCGTCTACGGCGGCTCCGGCCGGGCCGCCCGCGACTGGCCCTCCTTCGACGCCATGGTCAGGACCCTGACCACGCTGGAGGGCGACGAGACGCTGCTGGTCCAGTCGGGCCGCCCGGTGGGCGTCTTCCGCACCCACGAATGGGCCCCCCGGGTGCTCATCGCCAACTCCAACCTGGTCCCCGACTGGGCCAACTGGGAGGAGTTCCGCCGCCTGGAGGCGGCCGGCCTCACCATGTACGGCCAGATGACCGCCGGTTCGTGGATCTACATCGGCACCCAGGGCATCCTCCAGGGCACGTACGAGACGTTCGCCGCGGTCGCCGCGAAGCGGTTCGGCGGCTCGCTGGCCGGCACGATCACCCTCACGGCCGGCCTCGGCGGCATGGGCGGCGCCCAGCCGCTGGCCGTCACCATGAACGGCGGCGTCGCGATCTGCATCGACTGCGACCCCCGCTCGGTCACCCGCCGCATCGAGCACCGCTACCTCGACGTGCAGGCGGCCTCCCTGGAGGAGGCGCTGCGGCTGGCCTACGAGGCCCGCGACGCGCGCCGCCCGCTGTCCATCGGCGTCGTGGCCAACGCCGCCGAGGCCCTGCCCGAGCTGCTGGCCGGGGGCGCCGAGATCGACATCGTCACCGACCAGACCTCCGCGCACGACCCGCTGATGTACCTGCCGGTCGGCGTCGCCTTCGAGGACATGGGCGCCGAACGCGACAAGGACCCGGCCGGCTTCACCGAGCGGGCGCGCACGTCGATGGCCCGGCACGTCGAGGCCATGGTCGGCTTCAAGGACGCCGGCGCCGAGGTGTTCGACTACGGCAACTCCATCCGCGGGGAGGCCCAGCTGGCCGGGTACACGCGGGCCTTCGACTTCCCCGGGTTCGTGCCGGCGTACATCAGGCCGCTGTTCTGCGAGGGCAAGGGGCCGTTCCGGTGGGCCGCGCTGAGCGGCGACCCGGCCGACATCGCCGCGACCGACCGCGCGATCCTGGAGCTGTTCCCCGACAACGAGCCGCTGGCCAGGTGGATCGCGCAGGCCGGCGAGAAGGTGCACTTCCAGGGCCTGCCCGCGCGCATCTGCTGGCTCGGCTACGGCGAGCGCAACGTCGCGGGCGAGCGGTTCAACGACATGGTGGCCTCCGGCGAGCTCCAGGCGCCGATCGTGATCGGCCGCGACCACCTGGACAGCG
>NZ_JBSFGJ010000370.1:0-9365 GCF_053596515.1 Nonomuraea sp. NPDC001684 | reverse complement strand
GCCAGGGGTCACCCCGCTGCTCCTCGACGTCACCGACCACGCGTCGATCCGGGCTGCCGCGCGGATCGCCACCGACGCGAACGTCCTGATCAACAACGCCGGGATCTCCACCGGCACGCCTCTCATCGGCGGCGACCTCGACGCGGTGCGCCGGGAACTGGAGACGAACTTCTACGGCCCCCTCGCCGTCACCAGAGCGTTCGCCCCGGTCATCGAGGCCAACGGCGGAGGTGCGATCCTGAACATCCTGTCGGTGATCTCGTGGTTGCACCCGGCGCGAGCCGGGGCGTACGCGGCGGCGAAGGCGGCCGCGTGGGCACTGACCGACGCGGCCCGCGAGGAACTCCAGCCCAGGGGGATCAGCGTCTCGGCACTCCATGTCGGCTTCATGGACACCGACATGACCGCCGGGCTGGACGGCGTCCCGAAGGCGGACCCCGCCGACGTCGCCACCCAGGCACTCGACGGGCTCGCCACCGGCCAGGCCGAGATCCTGGCCGACGACCTCACCCGCCGGATCCGTCAGGCTCTGGCACGAGGACCCGTCCCGACCGGCAGGTGATCGCCCGGCGCGAGCCGGACCGGCCGTTCCGCGCGCCGCCTTCCGGAGACGACGTTCACCGATCGGCGGCGGTTCGAGCATGGTGTGCGGTCCCGGCGGGGGTCGTCCACAAGCCGTACGGGCCGGCGAGGGGTGGGGGTGGTCCCTCTCGACACGCCATGTGGCACCTACGGCTTGGCCGAGGAGGTGATCGGGGCTGCGGAGTCCGGGATCCCCGCGTAGTCGGGCAGCTCGACGCCGTTGATCGCGCGCCCGACCAGCTCGGTGAACCATTCGCCGGTGAAATCGGGGCGCGGCTCGGCGTCCGGCCCCGGGACGACGCGGCTGCGGGCGTTCAACCGGCCGATCTCCTGGTTGGCCTCGACGAACGAGCGCATCCGCGCCTCGTAGCGGGCGAACCCGGCGTCGGGGTCCCATCCGGCGGCGGCCAGCTCTCCGGCCAGCAGGTAGGCGCCGACCAGCGCCAGCCCGGTGCCCTGCCCCGACATCGGCGAAGAGCTGAACGCCGCGTCCCCGAGCAGCCCCACCCGTCCACTCGACCAGCGGCCCATCACCACCTGGGCGACCTGGTCGAGGTAGAAGTCCGGGGTGTCGTCCAGGTGCGCGAGGATGTCCGGGGTCAACCAGCCCAGGCCCGCCATCCGCTCACGCAGCAGGACCTTCTGGGCCGCGATGTCACGGTGGTCGACGTCGAAGTCGGCCGAGGGGAAGGAGAAGATGGCCATCGCCCGGGTGGCGTCCTGGATGGGCCGCAGGAGGGCGGAGCGACCGGACTCCTGATCCTGGTACTCCAGCAGCCAGCGGTCCAGCCCGAACTTGTTGGGCACACTGTAGAAGGCCAGCACGTGCCCGAGGTGGCGGAGGAACCGCTCATGCGGGCCGAAGACCATCGCCCGCAGCGCCGAGTGCAACCCGTCGGCCCCGACCACCAGGTCGAAGCGCCGCCGGTCGCCGCCCGCGAAGACCACGTCGACCCCGTCCGCGTCCTGGGCGAGCTCCGCGATCCGGTCGCCGAAGACGTACTCGACGCCGTCGCGGGTGTCGTCGTAGAGCAGCTGGGACAGGTCACCGCGCAGGATCTCGATGTCCGCGATGTACCCGTCGCCACCGTCGTCGTCGGCGCGGAAGGTCTCCAGCACCTGCCCGTCCGCGTCCACGGTGTGGGCGCCGGCGGTGTCGGTGCACGCCGCGCGCACCGCCGCGTCCAGCCCCATGCGCACGATGACCTCCTTGGCGACCCCGCGCGCGTCCACCGCCTGCCCGCCGGGACGCAGCTCGGCAGCCCGCTCCACCACGGTCACCTCGGCCCCCCGCCGGCGCAGCCAGTGGGCCAGCGCGGGTCCCGCGATGCTGGCCCCCGCCACCAGCACCCGGGGACCGCTCGCCCGCTGCTCGCCGGTCCGGATGGTGTGCTCCTGCTTGGAGTCGTCGACGCTCATCACTGCCTCCATGTGCTTCCTCCCGCGCTGAACGTTCCCAGCGCAGGCCCACCGCTGCCGGTGTGTCCAGCCGTATCGACCACGCATCCGCACAGAACTCATCGGCGCACCCGAAGTCGCGTCCGCGCTCCCGCGTTCATGTGAGGCTGAAGGGGGCCGGTTCCACGTCGAGTTCTCTCATCGCCTCGGCATAGAGCCGGTAGCGTCGGCGGGCCTCGCCATGGCGGCGGGCCTTGGTCAACGTCCGAACCAGGTCCAGGTGGGCCGCCTCGTCGTAGGCATCCCGTTCGAGCAGCCGGAGCAGGTAGCGCACCGCTCCGTCGGGGTCGTCGGCCGCCTCCGCGAGCGAGGCCAGCTCGCGAAGCAGGGCCTGGTGCACGGCGCGGGCCTCCTCACGAAGAGGCTCCAGCCACTCGGCGTAAGGAGAGTCCTCGCAGACGTCCCCGGTGTAGCGGGCTTCGGCCGCGACGAGCAGATCCTCGTCCTCGGCGGCGAGCGCCTCGGCGGCGGCGCAGAGGAACTCCTCGACATCGGTACGGAGTCCGACCAGCTGGATGCTGTACTTGTCGGCGCGCACGAACTCCCCCGGGCCGAACTTCCGTTGCGGATCCAGGACCGAGCGCACGGTGGACAGAGCGACCGAAAGCCGGTTGGCGCAGGACGCGGGCTCCTCACCCGGCCAGAGGATCTCCATCGCCGCTTCCCGGGCGACAGTGCGGCCGCGTTGGCACGCCAGCCAGGTCAGCAGGTCGCGCGCCTTGCGGGACTGCCATTCGACAGCGCCGCCGCGGCGGCTGAGCCGTACTCCGCCCAGCATGCACAACCGCACGGCGTCCTGGTCGAGGAGCGTGATCACGCGGAGCAGGCCGGCGCCGGAGCCGTGCGGCCCGCGGACGCCGGCGCGGCGGAGCTCCTGCTCCGCCTCGTCGAGGCCGGAGCCGCTGAGCCGCGCGCGGGCGAAGGCGTTACGCGCGATGTCCACGGGGCTGCCGATCTGCGCCCAGATCTCCGCTGCGGAGGCCAGCAGGTCTGCCCGCTCGCCCGGGGATTCGGCCACGGTGAAGGCCGACAGCTCCAGGGCTTCGGCCATCTTGGCCCGGTCGCGGCGGCTGACGGCCGCCTCGTGGGCGGATCGGGCGTAGGCGCCGGCTTTGGTCCGGTCGCCGGTCTCCGCCCAGACCCAGCCGGCGGCCAGGAGCGCGTCCACCCGGCTGGAGCCGCCGCCTGCCGCGACCGCGCGTTCGGCCAGCTGTACGGCCAGCGCCGGATCGTCGACCGCGTGGACACGGGCCAGTCCGGCCAGGACCGTCTGGGTCAGATGGGCGTTTCGGAGTTGTTCGGCATGCTTCAGGGAGTTCTCGAAGCTGATCCGGGCATGCATCAGCTCCCCGCGCTCCAGATAGACCTGGCCGAGCCCCGCCAGTGGGTGGCCGAGCTTGTCGCTGCCCACCCTGCTGAAGATGTCGCGGGCCCGTTGGAAGTCGGCCAGGGCTTCGTCGAGCCTGCCCAGGCCCATGAGCGCCTCGGCGCGGTTGTGCAGGGCGATCGCGGTCTGGACGGGGTCGCCGACCAGGTCCGCTCGCCGTACCGAGAGGTCCGAGTCGGCGATGGCCTCGTCGTAGCGGGCCTCCTCCGTGCGGCTCGCGGCGCGGTTGGCCAGGACGCGGGCCGACAGCAACAGGTCTCCCGCGCTCTCCGCGGCGGCGAGGGCGAGGGCGCTGTGCCGTTCGCTTCCGGCCCCGTCGCCGGCGTCGTGGGTGACCATGGCCAGCGCGGTGTGAGCGCAGGCGGCAGCGCGTTCGTCCTGGCAGCGGGTGGCCATGGCCAGGGCCTGTTCGGCCAGCTGGGTCGCCTCCGCGCTCTCGCCGACCAGCCAGCGAGCGCTGGCGGACCAGGCCAGCAACATCGCCCGGTCGGAGGAGCTCGACGAGGGCAGCGGAAACGCCGAGCCGTCGAAGCCGCCGGCCAGCTCGAACGTCGACAATGCCGCCTTGTAGTCCCCCCGCTGGTAATAGATCATCCCCATCCGCCAGGCCACCGCGGGGTCGGTGGCGTCGACACGGCGAAGGCACTCCAGCGCGCCGGCCCAGTCCCCCTGAACCTGGCGGGCCCGCCCCTCGGCCAGATTCACGGCACACGTCCGCCACTCCTCCGGTACGGCGACGCAAGCCCGGACGAGCTCAGCCGCGTGCCCCTCGGCAAGCAGCGACGCATGCCACCTTTCGATCATCGCCACCCGATGGCCGGGCTCGTCACAAACCGCCAGCGCCTCCCGGACGAACCCATGCGACTCATACCAATGGGCCGCCGCCGACCCCCGTCCGGCATCGCCCATGAACTCCCTGACCAGGGTGGACACCACATAGCCCTGGTCACAGGGCGTGATCAGGATGTGCTGAGCGGCCAGAGCGCGGAGCTCCTCGCGGGAGACGGCGACCCCCATCGCCTGGCACAGCTCGTGAGTGAACCACGGCAGCCGAGCGGTCGCGCGGAGGAACTCCTCATGCTCGTCCTTCACCACCTCCTCGACCAGATAGTCGAACACCGGCGTGGCGGCGATCCGTTTGGCACGGTCCGACCAGGGCAGGCCGCTCAGCCAGCTCAACGTGAGCCGTACGGCGACCGGCCACCCCCTGGTGAGCTCGTGAACCTCCTCCGCCAGGTCGTCCGACCCCAGGACGATCGAGGAGAGCGAGCGGGTCTCGGCAGGAGTGAAGGCCAGCTGTTCGGCCGACACCTGGAAGACATGGCCGAGGCCGCGCATGCGCTGGATCGGGAAGGGCACGGCGGAGCGTGAGATCAACACCAGGTGAAGGTCGTCGCCGCCGTGGTGACAGAGCTCTTCGAGCAGGCGCGCCCCGGGGGTGCCCGGCTCGATCCGCTCCACCTCGTCGATGACGAGGACGGTCGGCCGGCAGACGGCGGCGGCCAGTTCGGTGGCGAGCCCGGCTGAGCGGATCCAGCCGGCCGGCGCGCCCAGGGCTTGGCAGATCTCTTCGATCAGGGTGGCGTCGTCGGCCCAGGTCAGCCACGCCACCGGATGATCAGGCCGGGCCCGCGTCCAGCCGCGTACGGCTGAGGTTTTGCCGCCGCCCGGGCCCGCGGTCACCACGGTGAGCCGGTGTCGCGGGATCTGATCGAAAAGGGCGGTGAGTTGCGCTCGTGCCAGCAGAGGCTCGGTCGCCGTCACAGCGAGAAGTATCTGCCGGGCTGGACTTCAAGGCAACTGAAAGATCCATTTCTTCCGGAGGCCGAGGTCAGGCTCGCGATGCTCCGCCACAGCAACGGGCTGGCCGTGGAGTTCGACGACAGCCGGCCCTCCGGCGACGTGGGCGTCGTCCAGACCGGCTTCATCGGCCGCGCCGGCCTGTGCGTCCGCGACAGTGGCGACGGCTTCCTGGCGGCCAATCTGAAGATCACCCCGAGCCGCTTCCACGACTGAACCCCGACCTGCCGCGGACGACCCAGGCCATCGACCGGCGAGCGGACGGCGGCCTGGGCGGTGCTCGCGGAGAGTTGCCGGACGTGAGGTCAGCGGTTGAAGTCGCGGGCCGTCACGCTCCCCAGCCCATTGCTCCCGTTCTTCGACAGGTAGACGGTCATCCCCTCGTCGTGGAGGTTGATCCACCCGCCGCCCTGCCCATAGGGGGCGTCCTTCGCGCGTACGGAGTCGGCGTACACGACACCATGGGTGCTGGTGCCCGGCCCGCCCGGGTACACCTGCAGCCCGAACCTGGAGAAGGCGATCCATCCGTCGTCGCTGCTTCTGCCCTGCACCCATCTGGTGTTGACGCCGTCGAGGTCGGCCTTGTCGGCGAAGACGGTGCCGGGGGCGTCGGAGCCGGGTGTGCTCCAGACCTTCACCCCGCCGGGGAGGAAGGTGATGCTTCCGTCGCCCTGGGTCGATCCCGCCAGCCGCGGAGTGGTGACGCCATCGACGGCGGTGAGGGTTCCCAGGACGGGGTTGCGCACCTGGACGGTCGTGGTGAGGGTGTGCCGCTGGGCGCCGAAGCCGGCGACGAGGGTGTAGGTGGTGTCGCGCCTCGGGGCGTCGCCGGCGTCCAGCACCAAGGAGTACGGGCCGTGCGACCCGGGGTGCTTGACCCGGGGAACGGGCTTCCGGCCGCCCGGGAACAAGACCTCGTACGTGAAGTCGTCGGATCCCTCCCAGTTCAGCCTGACCTTCGTGCCGGCGTCCACCACGACGTCGTCCGCGAGGAAGCCGTGCGGCGCCGGTATGTCCTTCGGCGCGGTCTTCACCACCGCCACCACCGTGTCACTCCTGCGCAGGCCCCCGCTCTTGCTTCTGCCGGCGGCCTCGGTCACCCGCAGCACGGCCAGCCCGGGTTCGGGGGCGACAGTGACGTTCTCCAGCGTCACCACCATGTGGTCACCGGGACCGAAACTGACGGCGCTGCCCTGATCGCTGACCTGGACCGCGAAGTTCTGCGTCTGGACGGTCACTGCCCGGGTGCGGCCGGTCTTGATGTCGGTGTGCTCGCCTTTGGGGGTGATCGTGGTGAAGTCGTGGGTGAGGTGGCCGGCGCCGGTGCCGACGGGCACCGTCACCTTGATCGTGGCGTACGCCGTCTGCCCGGTGTTCGTGACGAGCAGGTACACCGTCCCCGTGGACTTGGACTGCCGCCCGGCCTCCGACGCCGCCAAGGGCGCCGGGTCCGTGATGAGGGTGTAGGTCAGCATGGTCACGATCGCGACTCCTTCTCCTGGCAGCAACAGCGGCAGGCCGACGACCTGCGCGCTACGAGAGGACCGGGCCGGGCAGAACAGGCGCCGCCACGGAAGAGCACTCCTACGTGATCCAAACGTCAGGATGATGGCGCAACAAGAGCGCCCAAGGCGGCTATAACGGGACGCTTCAGCAACACCCTCAGCACCTTGACATGCGACCTCGGCCTTGACGCCGGAGTGCGGTATGCCCAGGACGCCGGTCTTCCAGGTGACCCGCAGTTGTAGGTGCCGTTGAAGAGCAGGTGGATGGTCGCGCCGCCGCCCAGGCTGTGCTGGTCGTTGACGTGGGAGCTGCCGCGCTCTGGTCAGGGCGAGCGTTGCCCTGCGCTTGGTCCGCGTCCACAGCCGGTACCAGCTGTGACAACGCCGGCGCGGGAGTGGTGGCCGCTCCCGCGCCGGCCCCGGCCGCTGTCGTCCTGGGGCGTCAGCCGCTGGGGAAGCCGGGCACCGAGACGCTGCCGCCCCACGGGGGCAGCCGGTAGGCGCCGAGCTTGCGGATCTTGCCGGTGGTCACGTCGATGGCGTAGGCGATATCTCCGAGGTCGGGCCACCGGTCGGAGCCCGGGTCCCGTATGGCGGTGCCCAGGGCCAGGACCTCACGCTCGTTGAGCCAGTATGCGAGCCGGTGCGGATTCAGCTGCCGCGGCGGGTCGAGCTTGACCTCGGACCTGACCTGGCCGCTCGCCCGGTCCACGGTGACGATCTTGTCGTACGGCTCGCTGTTCGTCACGGTCTCCCCCTTCGCCGCCGGGCCGGTCAGCATGGCCACGGTCGTGCCGTCCGGGCCGACGGCTCCCGTCAGCGCCCAGGTCTTCGGCTCGGCGAAGACCGTCACCTTGCCGTCCGAGAGCACGCCGAACCGGCCGCGCTCGTCCTCCACGACCATGGGGACGCCCTCGTCGGCGGGATAGAGGGATTGCCAGCCCTTGGGCACCTCCTCGACGACCCGCCCGCTCTCCACGTCCACGACGACCTGGGGGATGCCGACCAGGTTCAGGCCGAGCCGGCGCCCGTCCGGCGAGAAGGTGATCAGCCCGCCGCCGTTGACCATGGCCTTGCGCCTGACGACCTGCGGGATCTCCCAGACCTGGCCGGTGTCGAGCTCGCGGACGGCGAAGCGTTCACGCTCGGGGACGTAGTAGGCGATGCGGCGTCCGTCGCGGGAGATCGCCAGGGGGGCGGCGGTGTTCATGTAGTTCTTCTTGGTCTGGTCGGTGTAGACGCTCAGCGCATCGGCGACCCGGTACCGGGTTCCGTCCCGCAGGACCACCTTCCACTGCAGGCACGTCTCGTCGGCCACCGGCGCGTTGTCCTGGCCGGGCTTCCACGCGTCCTGGCAGAAGTCGTAGTAGGCGTAACGCACCGGCCCCACCCCGGACGCCGGCAGCACGGCGCGGACGGGGACGAGGTCCTCCGGCGACGGTGTCGGCCCCGCGGGGACGCCGCGGAAGGTCGGAGCGGACGAGGGCGTACCCCTCGTGACGGCGCCGACGTCGGTGGGCCCGCCGGGATTGACGAGAAGGGTGACGGCCAGCGTCAGTGCGGCGACGGCCGCGACCACGGAGCCGCTGATCAGAGTCGTTCGCGTACGCCGGGCGCCCCGCAGCGCGACCTCGGCGAGATCGACGTCGGGCGCCTGCCGGGCGATCGCGTCGAGCTCGTCACGGAACCTCGTCATCGCGGCACCTCCACCGGATCGATTTCGGACAACAGATCGGCCAGTTCGGGCGCGAGGACGCGCAGGCGGCCCAGGGCGTAGTGGGTCTGGCTCTTGACCGTGCCGGCTGAACAGCCCAGCGCTTCGGCGGTCTCCTCGACGCTGAGGTCCTCGTAGAAACGCAGCACGAGGACGGCGCGCTGCCGTGGAGTCAGCCGGACGAGCGCCTGTTGCAGGACCATCCGGTGCAGCCCGGCGGACTCCGGATCGTAGGCCGGTTCCGGCGGGCTGCTGGTCAGGATGTCCGTACGCCTGCGCCGCAGCCAGGACACGTGCTCGTTGACCAGGGCCCGCCGGGCGTATGCCTCGGGGTTGCCGTCCTTGGCCAGCTTGGGCCAGTGGCGGGCGATCCGGGTCAGCACGGTCTGCAGGAGGTCCTCAGCCCGGTGGGCGTCTCCCGTGAGCAGGTACGCGGTGCGCATCAACGCCTGTTGGCGGGCGCTGACGAACTCCCTGAATCCCTCATATTTGTCCATGCGACTCCTTCCGCCCTAATGAACGCAGGACGTCGGAAGCCGGTTGGAGGCGATCCACCCCCCAAGCCCCCGATCTCCGCAGCGCGGAACCAGAGGGAAGTGCCGAAGCGGCCCGGCCGGGCCGGCCGGGCCGCTTCGAGCGGGTGCGGTCAGCCCTTGGTCCGGACCGTGGCCGACAGTTCGATCGGGAGCGTCGTGCCGTCGGCGGCCAGCGGGCGGACGGTGAAGGTGTAGCTCGTGCGGCCCCGGAGCCCGGTGACCCGAGCCGTCGTCCCCGTCACCCGCATGACCTCCGTGCCGCCGTTGAAGACCGCGTAGCCGGTGGCGGCCGGCACGGACGGCCAGGTCAGGGTCACCGACTTGGCGTTGACGTTGCCGACGCCGAGTTCGGCGCCGTTCCAGGTGTTGGGCGTCTCGACCAC
>NZ_JBSFGJ010000369.1:0-9377 GCF_053596515.1 Nonomuraea sp. NPDC001684 | reverse complement strand
GGCAGCTCGAAGGCGCTCTTCACGGGCTGCGCCGCGACGTCCCGGTAGAAGACGGTGTTCCACGGCGTGAACAGCTTGCTGGTCGAGACCTCGATACGGGGCCCGAACAACGGGCCCAGGTCGCCCATGAGAGCACCCGAACCGGGTCCGAGGCCGTCCACGCGAGCACGCGGACCGGATCCCAGGCCGTCCATGAGAGCACTCCGATCGGAGCCGAGGCCGTTCATGACAGCACTCCGACCAGGTCGGCGCGGCCGGAGAGCACCATGGTCAGGGCCCGGTCGCGGTCGGGTTCCGGTTCGATCAGCAGTGCGGGCAGTCCCGCGCGCATCCGTGCCTCCTCGCACAGCCGGGTACGGGTCAGGGCCGTGCCGCCGTGCACGGCGACCAGGGTCGCGCCGGCCGCTGCGAACCCGGACAGGTCGGGCAGCCCGTCCTCGGTGTCCGGCGCCTCCACCAGGGCGCCCCACGCGCCGGGCAACGGCGTCGCGGAGAGCGGCAGCTCGTTCTTCCCCCGGACGGCGGCGGGCGCGCCGTCCGCGCCGGGCAGGACGTCGAGCAGCCGGCCGGACGCCGACCACCCGGCGGCCTCGAAGCCCGTCTCCAGGGGCGCGGCGCCGTGCAGGTCCCGCCACCGGCGATGGGCCGACGCCACGAACCCCGGCGCGCGTCTGGCCAGGCGCGCGTCGGAGATGCTGCGGGACAGGAAGTGGTAGGCGAACTGCCACGGCTCCAGGGCGTCGTGGTAGCCGCCGAAGCTCTCCCACCAGGCGAGGCTGGGCCGCGCCGAGTCCTGGATGTGCCGGACCGGCGGCTGGGCGGCCCGCTCGTAGCTCGCGAGCGCGGCCGCCAGGTCGCCGGGGTGCCCGGCCAGCGCCCGCGCGAGCGCGACGGCGTCCTCCATGGCCATCTTGGTGCCCGAGCCGACGGAGAAGTGCGCGGTGTGCGCGGCGTCGCCGAGCAGCACGACGGGCCGCGGGGCCGTGGTGTGCCAGTGGCGGGTGCGGCGGGTGCGGAAACTGGCCCACCGGGAGTTGTTGGTGAGCAGCCTCCCGCCCTCGATGTGCTCGGCGAACAGCGTCTCCAGGTACGCCTTGGAGCGCAGGTCGCTCACCCCGGGCGGCCGGCTCTCGTCGAACGCGTCGAGACCGGCCCGCCGCCAGGACGCCTCGTCGGTCTCCACGATGAACGTCGACATGGCGCCGGAGATCGGATACCCGTGCACCGCGAAGACGCCGTCAGGGCCGCGTTCGTGGACGAAGGTGAGCCCGTCGAAGAGGTGGTCGGTGCCGAACCAGATGAACTTGGCCGCGGCGGTCTCCACCTGGGAGCCGAGGCCGGGGCCGAGCTCCTCGCGGATCCGCGAGGAGGCCCCGTCGGCGGCCACCACCAGGTCGTAGCCGGCCAGGTCGGCGAGCCCCACCTCGGTGGAGAACCGCAGGTCCGCCCCGACCGCGCGGGCCCGTTCCTGCAGGAGCAGGAGGAGCGTGCGCCGGACGACCGCGGCCATGCCGTTGCCGCCGCACCTGATCCGCTCGCCCTTCAGCCGGACCTCGATGTCGTCCCAGTGCCTGCCGTGCTCGGCCAGGGCCGCGCGCAGCACGGGGTCCGCCTCGTGGATCGCCTCCAGGGTCCGGTCGGAGAAGACCACCCCGAAGCCGAAGGTGTCGTCGGCGCGGTTGCGCTCGAAGACGGTCACCTCCGACGACGGGTCCGCCTGCCGGATCAGCGCGGCGAAGAACAGCCCGCCGGGCCCGCCGCCGGCCACCGCGATGCGCATGGCCCGCTACTCCCTGGTCGCCGGGCCGAGGATCCGGCCGAGCACGGCGCTCAGCGCCGCCTCCGGATCGTCGGCCATCGACGCGGACCGCCAGGCCACCATGTGGTCGGGACGGACCAGGAGCACCCCGTCGTCCCCGACCTCGGACAGGGCGCGGTAGTCGCCGTAGCTGTCCTCGTAGTCGCAGCCGCGGCCGATCGACCGCACCCGGACGGGCACGCCCAGCCGCTCGGAGACGCGCTCGGCCGCCTCCCGCCAGGCCGCGCCGCCGATGCCGGTGAGCAGGGTGAACCGGCCCCGGCCGCACAGGTCGAAGGTGGAGACGCGCTGCTGGTCCCTGGTCAGCCACACGTGCGGCAGGTGGCGTCCCGGACGGGTGGAGGCGAAGTAGTAGACCTCCTCGTCCCGCGGCGCGGGCTGCTCGGGCGTGCCGTCGGGCACGATCGCGCCGGACGTGTAGTGCTGGTTGGTCTCGACGCCGTGCGTGTTGAAGCACATGATCGTGGCCTGCATCGCGGCGTCGAACGCCTGCCGCCGCTCGCCGCCCTCGGCCGTCGGCGGCAGCAGGGCGTCGAGGGCGGCGCGCAGCTCCTCCGCGCCGGAGGCGGGCGGCAGGCGCAGCGCCATGAAGAGCTGCGGCATCAGCCCGTCGCTGCGCTTGGCGCGCTGGACGATCTGCCTGGCGACCGGCAGCCGCTCGTCCCGGTAGCTGTCGAGCAGCGCCGGGGCAGCCTCGCCGCGCACCACCATGGCGAGCTTCCAGCACAGGTTGTAGCTGTCCTGGATGGAGGTGTTGGAGCCGAGGCCGTTCATGGGCGAGTGCCGATGCACGGCGTCGCCGACGCAGATGACCCGGCCCGCCATGTTGTCGGTGGCGTAGACGTCGTTGACCGCCCAGGTGGAGATCGACTCGACCTTCACCGGCACCTGGTCGTCGCCGATCAGCTGGTGGGCGATGCGGACGCCGTCCTCCTCGGTGAGCGTGGGCTGACCGGCGTTGACGTCGTAGCCCCACACGCCGACCCACTTGGTCCACGGGCGCACCATGCGCAGCACGCCGATGCCGTTGCCGTCGTGGCCGACGCCCGGCTGGACGAACCAGTACATGTCACCCGGACGGTGTTCGACGAAGCGGGTGAGGTCCGCCTCGAACACCACGTTGATCGAGCCGCCGAGCCCCATCTTGCCGACCAGCGGCAGGCCCGCCTGCGCGGCGACGGTCGAGTTGCCGCCGTCCGCGCCGATCAGGTACTTGCTGCGGATGCCGTACTGCTGGCCGGTCAGCCGGTCCTTGACCAGGGCGGTCACGCCGTCGTCGTCCTGCGTGAACGTCAGCAGCTCGGTGTTGAAGCGCACCGACGACCCGCGCGCGGCGGCCGCGTTGACCAGGATGGGCTCCAGCACGTGCTGCGGCAGGTCGCACACCGAGCACGGGCTGGCGAGGTCGTGCTCGGCCTTGAAGTGCGGGTGGGTGTACCACGTGCGCAGGCGGCCGAGCTCCTGGCCGGCCAGGCTGGTGGCGTACACGTGCTCGCCCATCAGGTGCTGCGGGGTGGCGTTCCTGGTCACCTCGCCCTCCAGCCCGAGGTCGCGCAGCACCTCGACGCCGCGCTGGTTGGTGATGTGCGCGCGAGGCGTGTTCGAGACCCCGGCGTACTTGTTGAGCACCACGTTGGCGATGCCGTACGTCGACAGCAGCGCCGCGGCGGTGGCGCCCGCCGGGCCGGCGCCGACGATCAGCACGTCCGTCTCCACGACGGGGGTGAGGGTTTCCATGTCAATGGCTCCTAGAAGGGAGGGACGTCAGTGCCGGTGGCCCCAGAGGTCGGGACCGGGGATCTCGGTGACCTGCCAGGTCGCGTCGTCGATGAGCACGCCGCCGCTGCCGAACTCGGTGTGCACGCCCACCGGGGACTCGGCGTAGAAGGAGAACATCTGGTCGTTGCTGTGCCGGCCGAGCGTCATGGTGACCGGGACGTCGCGGTCCAGCACCAGGTCGTAGGTGCGCCCGACCTGGTCCATGTCGGGGACCTCCAGCATGAAGTGGTGCAGGAACGGCTGGTGGATGCCGAAGAACGGGCCGTCCACGAAGGCGATGCTGTGGTGGCGCGGGTTCGTGTGCAGGAACGTGGCCTGGAACGGCCTGCGCATCGTGTCGCTGATCTTGAAGCCCAGGACGTCGGTGTAGAACCGCTGCTGGGCCGCCACGTCCGGGCTGGCCAGCACCACGTGGCCGAGGCCGAGGTCGCCGGTGACGAACCGCTCGATGTCGCGCGCCGAGGTGAACTGCCCCTCGCCCGCCGAGGCCCCGTGGAACAGCTCGACCCGGTTGCCCGCCGGGTCGCGGAAGTGCGCCATGCCGGCCACGCGGCGGATCTCCAGCTCGCGCTGGGTCGCCTGGCAGGCCACGACGCCGTGGTCGCTCAGCTCGTCGAGCGCGGCGCTCAGCGCGCCGGCGTCGGCGACCTCCCAGCCGTAGTAGGCGCCGCCGTCCTGCTCACCGGCCTCGACGGTGATGCGGTGGTGCACGTCGTCGATGCGGAAGTGGGTGGCGCCGTCCTCCCCCGCGACCCGCTGCATGCCGAGGATGTCCGTGGCGTAGGCGGTGAAGGCGTCCGGCTCGCGCGCGGACAGGCCGAGGTAGCCGAGCTGCTTGATGTCCATGCCTGATGTCTCCTGTCGTACGAGGTCAGAACGCGTCGGTGAGGAAGCCCCGCAGCAGCGCCGCGTACTCGGCGGCGCGCTCGATCTGCACCCAGTGGCCGCAGTGCGGGAAGATGTGCAGCTGCGCGTTGGGCAGGTGCTGCTGGAGGAAGACACTGGAGTCGGGGGTGACGAACCGGTCCTCGCGGCCGTGCACGACGAGGAACGGGTGCGGCATCCGGCGCAGCGCCGACGGCGGCACGGCCATCTCGGCGGGCGAGGAGGAGAAGAAGCGCTCGAAGGACCGCCGCACCTCGGGCCGCATGACCTCCTGGTAACGCGTCTCGGTGATCTCCGAGATCGACGTGCCGAGCGCGTCCTCGTCGTAGACGAACCACTTGGTGAGGTTCTCCAGGGCGCTGATCGTCGGGTCCTTGTAGAAGGACACCATCCGCATGACCTCGGGCGTCGGCTGCGAGTGCCCGCCCGCGCTGCCCATCAGGGAGATCCGGTCGAAGCGCTGCGGCGCCGTCATCACCAGGTGCATGGCCAGGGCGCCGCCCATCGAGTTGCCGACCAGGTGCGCCCGCTCGACGCCGCGGGCGTCCATCAGGGCGAGCACCTGCTCGACCCGCATGCGCATCCAGCCGGTCAGGCTGCCCGGCATGTCCTCGGGATGGTCGGTGCGGCCGTAGCCGACGAGGTCGGGCGCCAGCACGTGGTAGTCGTCGCTGAGGGCGGGCATGAAGCCGCTCCAGTTGGACACCGCGTTGGCGCCGGGGCCGCCGCCGTGCAGCAGGATCACGGTCTCGCGGTCGTCGTCGCCGCTTTCCAGAAAAAACGTGGAATAGCCGTTGGTCTCGACGGTGCGCTCGGTCACTGGAATGGGTTCCTTCCCGTGCTGTACGGGCATTGCCCGGCATGATCTGTTGATCGGGCGGACGGCTGTGATCGGCCCGCGGGGCGACGGCGGGGCTTGCCACCCGCACCCCTCGCATTGCTAACTTGTGCGCTGTCGCACCACCGTAGACGGACACCACGTTGATGCGCTTCGTACGATCTGTCGTTAGTTGTCGGCGCCGATCCGACGCTGTGTCGCAGGAGAGGAGCAACCCCGGTGAGCCTTGATGACGCCGTGCAAGATCTGGCCGATCGCCTGGGCGTGGCGCTCGTGGTGGTCGATCATGACCTGAGGATCGCGGCGTTCAGCGTCCACGACACCGACGCGCGGCTCGCCCGGCTGGCCCGGTTGCTCGCCGGCTCGACCGCCCCGCTGACGAAGCCGCTGGTGGAGCAGCATCGGCTGCGCCAGGCCCGGCACGGCGTGCGGGTCCCCCAGGACGACGGCGAGCTGGTCGTGCTGCCGTTGCGCCATGAGCAGCAACTGCTCGGCTACGTCTATTACGTCGAGGACCGGGAGACGCCGCGCGCCGACGACCTGGCGCTGCTGGAATCGGCCGCGCCGGAAATGGGCGCGCTGCTGTCGCTGCGCATCTCCGACCGCCGGCACGGCACCGAGAATTCCCGGCAGCTGCTCGCGGAATTGCTCGGAGAATCGCCGGAGAAACGTGCGGAGGCGGCCGGGAAACTCGTGCGGGACAATCTCATCGACGATGTCGAGCATTATTCGGTGCTCGTTCTCCGGGCCCCCGAATCGGCGCCCAGATCCATTACCCGGCTGGCCGTCGAGGCGACTCTTGAATTCACCACGAGATCGACGACGGTGAAAATCGTCGGCGCCGTTCTCGGGGCCGAAGGAATTGTTCTCTTCCCGCGTCCGGTGAATCGCGACAGGCTCGAACGCGCGCTCGCCGGGCCGGGTCTGGAGGCGGTCGTGGCGGGCGTGGGCGGCGTGCAGCCGTCGCTGGCGCAGGCGGTCGAGTCCTACCACGAGGCCCGGCTCGCCCAGCGTGCCTCGCGCCTCGATCCGCAGCGGTACGGCAAGCGCGTCTTCTGGGACGAGCTCGGCCTCGACCGCCTGTTCCTGCAACTGCCGCTCGACCGGCTGACGCCGAGCCAGTTCCCCGACGGCGTGCGGCGCCTGCTGGACGCGCCGCACGGCGTCGAGCTCGCGGCGACGCTGGAGGGCTACCTCGACAGCGGCGGCGAGATCCAGAGCGCGGCGCGGCGGCTGCGCATCCACCGCAGCACGCTCTACTACCGGCTCGACCGCGTCCGCGAGGTCATCGGCTGCGACATCACGGACGGGTCGATCCGCCTGGAACTGCACGCCGGTCTCCGCATCGCCCGCCTCGCCGGCCTGTGGCCGCACGAATGAGCCCGGCGGCGCGATGGGCGCCGCCGGGCGCCGGGCAGCAGCTTCTTGGCGACCTGGCGGAGACGGCCGACGTCTGCTGCGAGACCCGCAGCGTCCCCGTCCTGCCGCCGGGCCGCGGGCGGCGCGGCCTGCTGAGCGGGCTGTTCGGCGCGTCCAGGGCGGCCGGGCCGGAGGTCGGGCCGTTCACCACGGCGGCCGTCGTCACGCCGGGCGTGATCGTGATCGCCACCGTCACCGACCGGGGCACGCAGGTGCGGCTGGGCGCCAGGCTGGCGGACGTGTCATTGCAAGACGCCGACCCCGCGCTGTATGGACGGGCCACGGGGGTCGACGTGCAGGCGCGGTGGTTCGGGTCGTCGGACGCGAGCTCGTACCTGCTGCCGCTCGACACCGGGCCGGCCGGGCAGGCGTTCCTGGCCCGGCTGCGCGAGCTGACCACCGAGGCCCGGCACAGGTGAGCGGTCGGCCTCCCTTGTGTCAGTCGTCGAGGGCCTGGTAGAGGGTGGTCCAGAAGTCGTTCATCAGGTGGGCCGGGTTCGGGACGGAGTAGCCGAGCTGGCAGAGCAGGATGCCGGTGAGCCCGTTGACCGGGTCGGCGTAGGCCGAGGTGCCGCTGCCGCCGTCCCAGCCGAACTGGCCGACCGGGGCGTAGTCACCGCGGTAGATGCGCACCGCCATGCCCATGCCCCAGCCGCCCTGCTGTCCCTGGCCGAAGGAGATGTGCACGTTGTTCCTGGCCAGGGCGGTACGGGCGTCGTTCTGCTGCGGAGTGAGCCGGTTGGTGGTCATCAGCTCGACGGCGGGCCGGGACAGGACGCGGGTGCCCCGGTGGGTGCCGCCGTTGAGCAACATCCGGAAGTAGGCGTGGTAGTCGTCGGCCGTGGAGACCAGGCCGCCGCCGCCTCCCTGGAACGCCGGCGGCTTGCTCCACCGTCCGCCCTCGGGCTCGTCCCAGACGAGGAACTCGCCGGTGACCGGGTCGGGGGCGTACAGGGCGGGCAGCCGGTCGATCTGGTCGGCGGGCACGTGGAAGCCGGTGTCGGTCATGCCGAGCGGTTCGAAGACGCGCTCGCGCAGGAACTCCTCGAACGGCCGGCCGGTGACCCGGGAGACGAGCACGCCGACCAGGTCGCTGCTGATCTGGTACTGCCACTGCTCGCCCGGCTGGTACATCAGCGGCAGCTCGCCCAGGCGGCGCATCCACTCGTCCGGCTCGGGCATCTCGACCGGCAGGTTCGGGGTGAGGCCCCGCTCGAAGATCGCGTTCATGATCGGCTTGCCCAGCGCGGTGAAGTCCATGCCGAGCCCGAAGGTGGAGGTCAGCACGTCCCGCACGGTGATCGGCCGGTGGGCCGGGACGGTGTCGTCCAGCGGCGCGCCGGGGCTGGTGAGCACGCGCCGGTCGGCCAGCTCGGGCAGCCACGGGTCGACCACGTCGTCCAGCCGCAGCCGGCACTCGTCCACCAGCACCATGGCCGCCGCGATCGAGACGGGCTTGGACGTGGAGGCCATCCGGAAGACGGTGTCGCGGCGCATGGGTGCGCCGCCGTCGTGCCGCATCGTGCCGATCGCCTCGACGTGCGTCTCCTCGCCGCGGCTCACCAGGGCGACCAGGCCCGGGATCCGCCCCGAGTCGACGTGCCGGGCCAGCACCTCGCGCAGCCTGCGCAGCCCCTGCTCGGAGAAGCCGTTCCCGCCGATTGCCATGATCGTGTCTCCTTGTCGCGGTGGTCGATCCGCCGGATCCGTCCGGTCCGGCGTCCATGGGTCAACCCTCGCGAAGAGCCCTGACACGGGGCCGTCACCGCACTGACGCCGCCGCTGACACGACCGTTGCCGGCATGCCGATGCCGCCGGGGGTGAGCCGGCGGCAGAGAGGTGTGTCGTGCTGAGCGGTGTGACGCTAGCGCTTGACGGAGATCAGCCGGTCCACGGCGAACGGGACGATCTGCGGCTGCGCCGCCGTCGTGCGCGCCGCGCTCTGACCGCAGAGCCCCAGCAGCAGGTGGTCGACGGTGGCGTAGTCGATCGGGCTGATCACGATGTTGCCGTTCTCGTCCAGGCTCTGGTACTTCGTGCGGTTGACGCCCATGGAGAGCTGGCGGGCGCCGTCCGGGCTGGTGTAGGAGTCGGTGGCCATGCCGAAGACGCCGCCGCTGTGCCCCCAGAACCGGCCGCACGGCAGGTCGGTGGCGTAGATGCCGAGGCCGTAGGCGCCCGACACGCCGGCCACGGGCACGGTCTTCTGCATCTCGGCCAGCTCGGCCGGGCCGATCAGCCCGCCGCGCAGCAGCACCCGGCAGAACTGGTTGAGGTCGTCCATCGTGGACACGACGGCGCCCGCCGTGGTGATCCACGACATGTTGTAGACGCTGTAGTCCTTGGGCGGGTCGATGAAGCCGAACATCGACTCGTACGCCTTGGAGTGCGGGCCGGGGATGACCGGCGTGCGCGGGAAGGACGTGTGCCGCAGCCCCGCCTTGCGGATGACGTTGCGGGTGATGTACTGCTCGGCGTTCTCGCCCGTCACCTTCTCCAGGAGCAGGCCGGCGATCAGGTAGTTGGTGTTGGAGTAGATCCCCTCCTTCACCTTGTTCGGCCACAAACGTTACGTCTGGTGACTTATCCGGACAAGGGGTCTGGTAGGTCGTACGGATACGAATGAGCTCTGAGGCC
>NZ_JBSFGJ010000368.1:0-9378 GCF_053596515.1 Nonomuraea sp. NPDC001684 | reverse complement strand
CGACGGGGGAGCCGGCCAGCTCCTTGATGCGGTCCTCCAGTGCCGAACGCTCGGCGCTGCCCGGCGCGTAGCCGAGCACGGGCTCGTTCACGGGGACGGGGACGTTGCTGATGGCATCCATTTACTTACCCCCAAGGGCACGAAGGAAGAAGGCGACGTTGGCGGGGCGCTCGGCCAGCCGGCGCATGAAGTAGCCGTACCAGTCGTCGCCGTAGGGGACGTACACGCGGACCGTGTGGCCGGCCCCGGCCAGGGCCTCCTGCCGGTCGGTCCGGATCCCGTAGAGCATCTGGAACTCGTGGTCGCCGAGCGTCCGGCCGAAGCGGTCGGCGAGCAGCTCGGTGATGGAGATCAGCCGGTCGTCGTGCGTGGCCACCATGGGGTAACCCTTCCCCGCCATGAGGATGCGCAGGCATCGCACGTACGCCTTGTCCACGGCCTGCTTGTCCTGGTGCGCGACCGAGGCGGGCTCGCGGTAGGCGCCCTTGACCAGCCGGACGCGCGAGCCCTCGTGGGCCAGGTCGCGGCAGTCGTCCTCGCTGCGGAACAGGTAGGCCTGGATCGCCACGCCGGTCGACGGGTAGTCCTCGCGCAGCTTGCGCAGGATGCCCAGCGTCGAGTCGACGGTGGTGTGGTCCTCCATGTCGAGCGTCACGGTCGAGCCGTTGGCCGCGGCGGCGGCGCAGATCTCGCGGGCGTGCTCCAGGGCCATGGCGTCGTCGAGCCGCTGCCCGACCGCCGACAACTTGACCGACACCTCGCCCCGGGTGCCGAGCTGGAGCGGCTTCAGCGCCTCCAGCAGCGTCACGTACGCCCGCGCCACGGTCTCGGCGGCGCGCGCGTCGCGCGTCTCCTCGCCGAGGTGGTCGACGGTCACGGCCAGGTTGGCGTCACGCAGCCGTTCGATGGCGTTCCGGGCCTCCTGGACGCTCTCGCCCGCGACGAACCGGTCCACCACCTTGCGGGTGAGCGGAAAGCCTGACACGGAACGGCGCACGACGCCGCTCCCGGAGGCGGCAAGGAGCAGTTGACCCAACATGCCTCAAGTCTAGAAAGCCCAGGTCAGAGGGGGCCATGAACGCGCGTAACGATCGATGTGGCAGGCTGTCATACAAATGCACAACACGTCCGACCTTCAGGAAATCGTCGACGAGATCGCCGCCACGCTCGGGGCGTCCGCGACGCTGGAGGACCGCTCGTTCCGGCTGCTCGCCTACGGCGCCCAGCACGGCGACATCGACACGGTCCGCCAGGAGTCGATCCTGCGCCGGCGCGCCACCGGCGAGGTGCGCGACTACTTCGAACGCTATGGCATCGCCAGGGCCGGCGGCCCGGTCCGGATCCCGGCCGACGCCGAGCTCAAGGTGCTGGCCCGGGTCTGCTGGCCGCTGCGGCACGGCGAGGTCACCTACGGCTACCTGTGGCTGCTGGACTCCGGCACCCTCGCCGACGAGGCGCTGCGCCGCGTCGCGCCGCTGGTCGCCAGGGCCGCCGCGGCGCTCGCCCAGGAGGCCAGGAGCCGCCAGGACCTCGGCCGCGGCCTGCTCGCCCTGCTCTCCGCCGACCCCGAGGAACGCGCCGCGGCCTCCATCGAGGTCCCCGGCCCGGTCACCGCGGTCGCCGTGCGCGAGTCCAGCGAGCGCGTGGCCGCCCTCTGGACGCTCCCGCGCGGCGTGCTGGCCCGCACCGGCTCGCCCGTCGCCCTGCTGGCCCCCGCCCACCTGGCCGGAGAGGTCGCCCAGACCCTGCAGAGCGCGTACGGCACCGCCGCCGGCATCGGCGCCCCCAGGAACGACCCGGCCGAGGCGTGGCAGAGCTGGCGCGAGGCCCGCCAGGCGCTGCGCATCGCCGAGCACTTCCCCCGGCACGCCCCCATCGCCCGCTGGCAGGACCTGGGCGTGCACCGCCTGCTGGCCCGCCTCGGCCGCGCCGACCTGCGCGAGCTGGCCGCCGAGACCGCCGCCCTCGACGCCGAGCTGGCCCAGACGCTGGAGGTCTACCTCGATCTCGGCGGCCACGCCCAGAAGACGGCCGCCGAGCTGGGCGTCCACCGCCAGACCCTCTACTACCGCCTGGGCAAGGCCGAACGCCTCCTGCACCGGGACCTGTCCGACGGCGACGACCGGCTGACCGTGCACCTCGGGCTGAAGGCGGCCAGGCTGCTGCCTCAGGACGGCCGGTAGACCTTCACCCAGTCCACGTACATCGACACCGTCGCGGGGGTGGAGGAGTCGCGGCAGCGTGGCTCGCACACCACGTCGTTCTGCAGCGCCAGGCCCATGCGGTCGCCGTCGGGCACGTACGGGCCGCGGTAGTCCCACACCTTCCTGCCGTCCAGCCAGAACGTCAGCCGGCCGGGCAGCCAGTCCACGGCGGCGGTGTGCCAGCGGGTGAAGTCGGCCCGCAGCTGCCGTTGCGCCCGGCCGCGCCCGCCGTGCACGAAGATGCCGCCGCCCTGCCGGCGCGGGTCCACGATCTCGGCGAAGTCGACCTCGGCGTAACCGTCGCCCTCGCTCTGGGTGGTGGGCCACAGCAGCGCGACCGGCGTGTAGCCGTTGCCCGCCTCGGCCCTGAACCGCACCTCCCACCTGCCGTAGCGCTGGGTGAGCCGGGTGGCCACGCCGCCGGACAGGTCCTTGCCGCCGTACCGGCCGCCCTTGAGGCGCAGCATCCCGTCCGCGACCGTGGCGGCCCGGCCCGTACGGGGGTTACGGGCCGCGTCCGGCGAGTGGTAGACCATCCATTTGCCCGTGTCGACCGAGGAGCCGTCGAAGTTCTCGACGAGGACGGGCGCGCCCCACCTCGACGTCTCCGCCTGTGCGCTCTGGGGCAGGGCGAGGGCCGTGATCAGCGCCGCCACCGCCGCCCGCTTCGAACCGCGAGTAGCCATGCGGACCATCGAAGCAAAGATCTCACTCTGGTAACAAGGGCCCCTTCCGGACAGGTTGGGCGCCGGCGGTCATGCCCGGGAACGGCGGGAGGCGGACGGCTTCCGCCGCCCGCCTCCCGCGCGGTCTCCGTCAGGCGCAGGCCGACTCGTAGACGCGGACCAGTTCCTGGCTCACGCGCTCCCAGGAGTAGCGCGAGCGCGCCCGGTCGGCGCCGGCGTACCCGAGCGCGGTGCGCAGCGTCGGGTCGCACAGGATCTCGCGGGCCAGCCGCGCGGTGCGCGCCGGCCGGTCCGGCGGGACCAGCAGGCCGGTCACGCCGTCGATCACGGAGTCGAGGTGGGCGCCCACGGCCGAGGCGATCACCGGCACGCCGCAGGCCATGGCCTCCAGCGCGACGACGCCCGTCGCGGCCTCGCGCGGCACCGACACCACGGCGTCCGCGCTGCGCATCAGCTTCGGCACCGAGGCCCGCTTGACCTGCCCCAGCAGCGTCACCCGGTCGGCGACGCCGAGCTGCTCGGCCAGGGCGCGCAGCCGGCGCGCGTCCCTGTCGTCGTCCAGTTCCTCGGGCTCGGGGCCGCCGGCGATGACCAGCTCGACGTCCGTCAGCCCCTGCAGCGCCCGCACCGCCGTGTACGCCCCGCGCTCGGGGGACAGCGGGCCGACGTGCAGCAGCCGCTTGCGGGCGCCCTTGGTGGCGATCGCCCCGCGCCGCTGGAAACGCTCGGTGTCCACACCGTGCGGCACGATCGCGATGTTCCCGCGCGGCACGCCCAGCCTGATCAACGCCGACTCCTCGTCGCCCGAGCCGGCGATGACCGCCTTGGCCCGGCGTCCGAGCGCCCGCTCCAGCTTCTGGTGCGCGGCGTCCACGGTGTGGAAGGTCTGCATGACCGGAACGTCCAACCCCTTGGCGCCCGCCACGGCGGCGAGCCCCCCGGTCCACGAGTGGGCGTGGATCACGTCCGGGCGCTCCTGGTTCCAGCGCTTCATGAGGTGCTCGCCCACGTCGTTCAGGTACGGCACGACGTCCTCGGGCGTGAGGTCCTTGGCCGGGCCCACGTCGATCTGCTCCAGAGTGACGCCCGGGGCCACCCGCGTCTTGGGCTTGCCCTCGGCGTCGTCACGGCGGGAGTAGATGGTGACGTGGTGTTCGCGGCCCAGCTCGCGCGCTACGGAGAGGATACGGTGGCGCTGGTTTCCCTTGGCGGACGCGACGATCGCAATATTCATGGCACACCTCAGCGTGGAAAAGCCTTCAAGGTGTGCCTGCGTCTTAGGCACGTTGTTCTACGGAAAGACAATACCCATGTTTAGCCGGATCGCAAACCCCCGCAGATCAGACACCCTTGAGGGCCAGGACGACGATCTCGTCCCACACCTGGCCGCCCGAGAAGGCGTGCCGGTCGGCCTCCACGGCCTTGACCACGGTGGCCGGTGACTGGCCCGCGCAACGGCCCAGCACGTCGGCCAGCCGCTCCTCGCCGTACGGCTCGCCGGCGTCGTTCCTGGAGGAGATCAGGCCCTCGGAGTAGAGCACCAGCGTCTCCCCGACGGAGACGGTCAGCTCCTGCACGCCCGTCTCGGCCTCGGGGGAGATGCCCATCGGCACGCCGCCGCCCGCCGCGAAGCGCACGTTGCCGTCGGGCTGCAGCAGCGCCGCCGGATGGTGACCGGCCGAGGAGAGCTGGATCGTCCGGCCCTTGACGAACCCCACGACGGCCATCACGAACATGCCCGTGCCCTGCGCCACCAGAGCCTCGTTGACCTTGCGCATCACCAGGTCGGGATGGGACTCCCAGGTGCTGAGCACCCGCAGCCCGCCGCGCACCATGGCGCTGACCGAGGCCGCCTCCTCGCCCTTGCCCGCCGCGCCGCCCAGGGCGAACCCCCAGCCGCCCGCGACCGGGAACACGTCGTAGAACTCCGCGCCCACCGACGCACCCGGATGGTAGACCGCAGACGCCTCGTAGCCGGGCACGTCGGGCAGGTTGCGCGGGGCCACGCTGGCCGACAGCGCGTCGGCGGCCCGCGAACGGCTCTGGAAGCTCGACTGGGCGCGCACGGCCAGGCCGAGCTGCATCCCGACGTCCTGCAGCACGCCGAGGTCGGCCAGCGAGAACGGCGGCCGGTCGTGCGTGCGCACCAGCGTCAGCACCCCGTCGGACTGCCCGATCGGCACCGACAGCAGCGAGCCGGCGCCCATCGCGGTCAGCAGCGGCCCGTCGGCGGTGAAGCCGAGCAGCGACTCGTCGTCGACCATCTCGTGCACCACGCCCGAGCCGCGTTCCAGCACCTGCATCACCACCTGGCTGCCGGCCGGGTCGGCCGACTCCACCAGCCGCACCAGGTCGCCCAGCGGGTGGTTCTTCGGCGCCACCACCACCGAACGCCGCGGCAGCCCGTCGCGCACCAGGTCGGCGATCACCCAGTCGGCCCACTCGGCCGCCAGCAGGCGCGTCGTCCGCGGCAGCGCCACCGGGCGCAGCAGCGCCTCCTCGTCCAGCAGCAGCCCGCCGACCCTGGCCAGCAGGTCCTGCCGCTTGGACGCGGCCAGCAGCAGCGCCCCGTCGGACTGCTCGGGCCGCCGCCCCCCGGGCTCGGGGAGCTGCACCTCGGTGGGCAGCGCCACGGCCGCCACCATCTGCTGCGGCTCGCCCGGCATCGTCACCCGCGTCAGCGCGAGCTGCACGGTGTGCGTCCGCCCCTGGTGCGCCAGCCGCGTCTCGAACGCCGACGGCTGCCCGGTCTGCAGCACCGAGTTCAGGTGCGAGCGGAACGCCGCCCGCCTGGAGACGTCCACCAGCAGCGGGAACGACCGCCCCACCAGGTAGCCGTCGGGGCTGCCGAGCACCCGCGAGGTCTCCGGGTTGATCCGCCGGACCACCCCGCCGCCGTCGAGCACGATCACCGGCACCGGGAAGGCCCGGAACACCTGGCGCAGCAGCTTCAGCTCCCGCTGGGTGCCGTCCTTCTTGCTCGCGGCGCGCTTGGGCGCCTTGCGCAGCGCCTCGCGCGCCTCGGCGAGCAACTCGGCGGCGGTGTCCAGTTCGGCCAGGGCCGCGTCGAGCGTGGGCGCGAGGTCGGTAGGGTAGGCGGTCCTCGCCTCACGCAAGGACGACACGCGTCCCGCCAGCGCGTCCAGAGCGTGTTCGAGGTCCGGCATGGTCATCCTTTGACGCTACGCCACCGGGGATAACGGTAGCCATAAGGGGTAGGGGCTTCTTGCTATGGAATCGACCGCGATGATCACTCCCGGGCTCGCCCGAGACCTGGCGGCGCTGGGGCGACTGGGTGAGGACACCTCCACGGAGAGCGTGTTGCGCGGCCTGACCACGGCGCTGGCGGCCGGTGTGCCCGGGTGCTCGGGCGGCTCGGCCGAACACTGGCGCGACCAGCGGGTGCTGGTCTCCGGCTCGCACAGCGAGCTGATCATGCTGGTCGAGGGCGAACGCGAACTCGGTGAGGGACCCTCCCTGGAGGCCCGCCAGAGCGGCGCCCGCGCGAGCGTGAGCGACGTGCTGAGCGACAGCCGCTGGCCCCGCTACAACGCACTGGCGACCCGCTGGGGGGTGCGTTCGGTACTGATCGTGCCCATCGAGGTGGCGCCGGCGCAGCTCATCGTCGGACTCTACTCCGTGCGCCCGGGTGCCTTCTCCCCGCAGGCCGCCCACTCGCTGGCCGACATGCTGACCGAGCAGGTCGGGGTGGCCATGGCGAACATGTGGGAGTTCGAGGAGGTGCGCACCGACGCCGCCCAGCTCCAGGAGGCCCTGGCCGGCCGGTCGGTCATCGACCAGGCCAAGGGCATCATCATGCAGACCAGCGGATGCACGGCCGAGGCCGCCTTCGAGGAGCTGCGCAGGATCTCGCAGCACCATCAGGTCAAGGTGGCCGATCTGGCCAGGCTGCTGGTGGAGGAGCACCAGCGCAAGTCGACGCGTCGCTCATAGGGCCTCAGCCGATGGCGGCCAGGGCGTCGTCGAGCGTGTCGTACAGCGGCAGACGCTGGGCCAGCCCGGTGATCCACATCACCTTCGACTTGGAGTACTCCACGCCGACCAGCGCGAACTTCGCACGTGAGGCCAGGCTCGTCTGCCAGTGATGGACGATCAGCCCGAGTGCCCGCGAATCCATGAACGTCACCCCGGCCAGATCGAGTATCAGGTCGGCTCCGGCCAGCGACAGGTAGTCGGCGAACTGCTCACGCGTCGTGGCGTCGAGCACACCGTCGACCTTGACGACGGTGATCTCGCCGACGGGCGATGACGTCAGGCTCAGGGCGGCCACGGGCCCCTCGCCGTTTTCGGGCATTGTCACGAAGCAACCCTACTGTCACCACGCGACCGAGGAATACTTCCCGCGGCAGGGGGGAGACTGGGACCGAAGTCCAGCAGAGGGCTTCCGTCTCGAGAGTAGAGCGAGGCGTGCCTCTGCCTGGGCTTTTCTGCTGGCGGAGGCCGCCCTGCGACCCATATGAGGAGCAGCGATGGCTGTGCAGGAGTACGTCCTCGAGGAGATGACCGCGGAAGAACTCCTGGCTGAGATGGTCAGGGAAGACACACCCGACAGCCACAGGGAACGGCTGCGCGAGCGCATCGTGGAGATGCACCGGCCACTGGCCATGGAAATCGCCAGGCGTTACCGATACCGGGGCGAACCTCTGGAGGACCTCCTCCAGGCCGCGTACGTCGGCCTGATGAAGGCCGTCAACGGCTTCGACCCGACCCTCGGCCACGCCTTCAGGGGCTACGCGGTCGTCACGATGACCGGTGAGGTCAAGCGGCACTTCCGCGACCGCACCTGGGCCATCCGGGTCCCGCGTCTCTACCAGGAGCGACGGTCCGAGCTCAACCGGCTCGTCGCCGACCTCAGCCAGGACCTCGGCAGGTCCCCGACCGTGGCCGAGCTGGCCGCGAAGATGAACATCTCGGAGGAGGACGTCCTGCTCACCCTCGACGCCTCGGCCGCGTACAGCACGCTGTCGCTCGACGCGCCGCTCGGCACCGACGACGACGCGGCCTCGCTCGGCGACGTCATCCCCGAGGACGACGACACGCTGAGCACCATGGTCGACCGCGAGGCCGTCAAGCCGCTCATCGACGCGCTGCCCAGCCGCGAGAAGCACATCCTGCTGCTGCGCTTCTTCGGCAACATGACGCAGGCCGAGATCGCCGCCGAGTTCGGCATCTCGCAGATGCACGTCTCACGGATTCTCCGTAAGGTACTCGACCAGCTCCGCAGTGAGCTGCTGGTCGGTTAGCCGCTGGCCGGCTGGTGAGAGAAAGGCGAGTCGCCGGGTGAACGAGGACGTCGAGCCTCAGTCGGGCTACACGAGCCCGCCACCCGGCGTGCCCGTGAAGGAGCTGCGCTTCCGCCTGCCGGACCTGCCGGAGGTCCGGCAGTTCGCCGAGGACGAGGCCCGCGCCGTGGGGATGCCCGAGGAGGCGGTCGGCGACTTCGTCATCGCGGTCAACGAGGTGGCGACCAACGCGGTCACGCACGGGGCCGACCGGGCGGCCATGCGGACCTGGGTGATCAGCGGGGACCTGGTGGTCGAGGTGCACGACGAGGGCTTCTGGAAGCCGGGGCCGCTGCCGGGGGCGGTGGGGGGGATGGGGTTGTGGGTGGCGCGGCTGCTGTCCTCTGATTTCACGTTGCGGGTGGGGAGCGGGGGGAGCACCGTGATCATGAGGTTTCCCGGTAAGGGGTGATCCTCGGGGAAGCCGGCTTCGGCGCCTGGCCCGGGTGCGCTGGGCCTGTCTTCGTCGATCTCGGCGTTGACTCTTCTTCATTCCGCTCTGCCCCGGGTCCGCCCCGATTTTTCTGGATATTTAGCCCTATTTAGTTCTTTGGGGTGTTTCGGGTGGGAGGCCGGTCGGCCTCCCACCCTGACCGCGCGTTCAGCGGCTGCTCAGCGGCGGCTGCGGCCGCGCCAGTGGCCGGTCCCGCCGCGGATGCTCGCCGTGCCGACGCCTGCCTGATGCAGGGCCAGCAAGGTCAGCCCCAGCAGGACGAACGTCATGCCGGAGATCCCGCCGATCTTCACACCCACGAGGTCGAGCAGGAAGCCCAACCCGAAGATGATCGCTGCGACGACTGCGAGCATGCCGATCACCTCCTCGTTTCAGCGGACAGATTGTGCGTGGACAGCGCCAGCAGCCGCTCCAGGACGTTGCGGTAGTCGCGGAACGCCTGACGCAGGTCCTCGGTGTCGGGGGAGTCGACGTCCTTCCAGCGTTCGCGCAGAGCGCCGGTACGGCTGGTGAGAGAGTTGGTCAGCGACTCCACCACCTCGCCGACCAGGCCGTCCGCGCGCTGGATCGCCTCGGCGGGGTCGTCCACGAAGGAGGCCTGGACGTCCCGCCAGCGGGCCTGCACCTCGGCGGGGTCCTGGTCGAACAGGGCGACCTCCAGAGGGGCCGCGTGAGAGGGAACGTCATCGACCGGAGCGCCCTCGACGGGCGCTCCCTGGACGGGCGCTCCC
>NZ_JBSFGJ010000367.1:0-9386 GCF_053596515.1 Nonomuraea sp. NPDC001684 | reverse complement strand
CAGCAGCAGGCCGCTGTCGTCGAAGACCGGCTCGGCGACCACTCTGATGTGCCGCACGGTGCCGTCGGACCGCTGCAGCCGGTAGGCGGTGGAGGCCGGACGGCGGTGGTGCAGCACGGCCCGGACGAACCGGCCGATGGCCACGGCGTCGTCGGGGTGGGCGTGCGTGGCCAGGCGTTCCAGCGGGATGGGCGGCTCGTCGAGGGACATGCCGTACAGGTCGTGGAGCTGGGCGCTCCAGACGATCTCGCCGGTGAGCAGGTTCTCCTCGAAGCCGCCGATGCGGCCCAGGCGCTGGGCGTGCTGGAGCAGGTTGGCGAGCTGGGCGTCCTGGTCCTGCAGCCGCCAGATGAGCAGCACGCCGTCGCCGAGCCGGATGATCGCGATGCCCGCGACGGTGTGCAGCGGGATCTGGTCCACCAGGGCCGTGATCGTCATCTTCTCGGCCCTGAAGGTCTCGCCCGTGGCGTGCACGTGCTCGATCCTGGCCAGCAGCGCGCCCTCCTCGGCGGCCAGCGGGTACGCCTCCAGGAACAGGCTCCCGACGACCTCGCCGCGCGGCCGCCCGGCGGGGTCGAGGAAGCGCGGGTTGGCGTGCACGATGCGGAAGTCGGTCAGCCGGCCCTCGGTGCCCAGCTGCGGGCGCAGCACCAGCGCCGCGTCCGGCAGCGCGTCGGCCAGGTCGATCAGCTCGGGCAGCACCTGCGGCTCGTGCACGGCCTGGTCGGTGGTCTCGAAGGTGTGGGCGCACAGGTCGGCCAGCACCTCGATCTGCTTGACGATCCGCGCGCCGGGCTGCGGCATCGCGTGCGGCCAGCCGATCTCCAGCACGCCCAGGATCCGGCCGCCCGTCCCGGCCGGGGCGGTCGCCCGCGCGCCGGGGGTCTGGCGCTGCCCGATCGAGGGCAGGCCGACGGCGGCCAGGTCGTCCAGCCACACCGTGCCGCGTTCCAGCAGCGCGCGGCGGGCCGGCGTGGCCACGCCCGGCGGCACGTAACGCCAGCGCCTGGCCTCCTCGTCGGCCAGCCCCGCGTACCCGGCCAGGGTGAGCGACGCGTCCGGCCCGGCCTCCCAGATGGCCACCGTCGTCGCGCCGAGCGCGGACAGGGCCTGCTCCAGCAGCGACTGCGCCACGGCCTGCGCGTCGGTGGCGGTCAGCGCCCCGTTCTCGGCGGTGCGCAGCCGCACCGCCACCTCCGCCGACTCCTGGGCGCGGGCCGAGCTGAGGAAGTCGCGGGCGGCCTCGCTGATGCGGTCGTGGGCGGCCTGGTTGATGATGTCGGCGGCCAGTTCGAGCTGCGTCACCCCCGCCTGGTCGGCCAGGGTGGCGAGCTGCCTGGCGGCGGTGGCCAGGCTGCACTGCAGGCGCTCGACCAGCACGCCCTTGGCGACCTCGACCAGGGCGCGGCCCTCGGCGGCCCGCTGGGCCTCCAGGATCTGGTTGTGCAGGCGGTCGACCGTCGCGGCCAGGCGGCCGAGATTGGGCGGCTCGGTACGCTCCGGCGGCACGGCGGCCGCCGGATCGTGCTGGTGGTGCACTGCGTTGCTCCTTGAGGGGGACGGGTCAGGCGCCGAGCCAGTGACGGATGCGTTCGACCAGATGGTCGGCCTCGACGGGCTTGGTCACGTAGTCGCTCGCGCCGGCCGCCAGCGCCTTCTCCTGGTCGCCCGGCATCGCCTTGGCCGTGACCGCGATGATGGGCAGGTCGGCGTACTGCGCCATCGCGCGGATGCGGGCGGTGGCGGTGTAGCCGTCCATCTCGGGCATCATCACGTCCATCAGCACCAGGTCGATCTGCGGGTGGGCGACGAGCGTGTCGATGCCCTTGCGGCCGTCCTCGGCGTGCAGCACGTCGATGCCGTGCACCTCCAGCATGCTGGTCAGCGCGAACAGGTTGCGGGCGTCGTCGTCGACGATCAGCACCGTCCGGCCCGTCAGCGAGGTGTCGATCTCGGCCCCGGCGAGCTGGTTGACGTTCCCGGCCCGGATCAGCGGCAGCACGTCGCCGGGCTGGTCGGCGGTCAGGTGCAGGGCGATGCGCTCGCGCAGCTCGTCGAGGCTGGACAGCAGCTCCAGCGGCTGGCCGCCCTCGCGCGTCTGCAACGGCACAGCCTGCTGGGAGCTGGCCCGCCAGTTGTTGTAGGCCAGGACCGGCACCGAGTTCAGGGCCTGGTCGCCGTCCATGGCCTCCAGCAGGCGGTAGGCGCTCTGGTCGGGCAGGTCGAGGTCGAGCACGATGCAGTGGCAGGGGTCGGCGGCCAGCGTGGCCGCGGCCTCCTGCGCTCCGGCCGCCGTGACGATCTCGATCGTCTCGTCCTTGCTCAGCGCCAGCTCCGTCACCACGCTCTCGGCCACGTGCGAGAGCAGGCCCTGCGGCCGTTCCTCGATCACCAGCAGGCGGCGCGGCTGCGGCTGGTGGGACCTGGCCGGCGCGGCCGCCTCCTGCTCGGGCGTGCTGACGCGGGCGGCCTCGACGAGCACCGAGGGGTCGGCCAGGGACTTCTTCGGGGAGAGCCCGATGAAGTCCGGCCGGGCGATCGGCAGGTAGAGGGTGAACACGCTGCCCTGGCCCGGCGTGCTCTGCGCGCCGATCGCGCCGCCGAGCAGGTGGGCGATCTCGCGGCTGATGGACAGGCCGAGGCCGGTGCCGCCGTACTTGCGGCTGGTGGTGCCGTCGGCCTGCTGGAACGCGCCGAAGATGGCTTCGAGCTGCTGGGCGGCGATGCCGATGCCGGTGTCGACCACCCGCAGCGCGATGGCCGCGCCGTGCTGGCGCACCGAGGCGGGCAGCTCGTCCTGGGCGGCCGGCTCGATGCGCAGCTCGACGCTGCCGGTCTCGGTGAACTTGACCGCGTTCGACAGCAGGTTGCGCAGCACCTGGCGCAGGCGCGAGTCGTCGGTCACGACCTCCACCGGGATGCCGGGGGCGTTGGTGATCGTGAAGTCGAGGCTCTTCTGCGACGTCATCGGCCGGAACGTGGCCTCGACGTAGTCCAGCAGCTGCCGCAACGGCACGCGTTCGGGGTTGATGTCCATCTTGCCCGCCTCGACCTTGGACAGGTCGAGGATGTCGTTGATCAGCTGGAGCAGGTCGGAGCCGGCCGAGTGGATGATCTCGGCGTACTCGACCTGCTTGGGCGTCAGGTTGCGCGTGTGGTTCTGGGCCAGCAGCTGGGCCAGGATGAGCAGCGAGTTGAGCGGGGTGCGCAGCTCGTGGCTCATGTTCGCCAGGAACTCGCTCTTGTACGTCGAGGCCAGCGTCAGCTGGTGGGCGCGGTCCTCCAGCTCCTGCCTGGCCTGCTCGATCTCCAGGTTCTTGGTCTCGATGTCCTGGTTCTGGCGGGCCAGCAGCGTGGCCTTCTCCTCCAGCTCGGCGTTGGAGCGCTGCAGCTCCTCCTGCTGCTGCTGCAGCTCCTCCGACCGCGCCTGCAGCTCCGCCGCGAGCCGCTGCGACTCGGCCAGCAGCTCGTCGGTGCGGGCGTTGGCGACGATCGTGTTGAGGTTGACGCCGATCGTCTCCATGAGCTGGTCGAGGAAGGCCCGGTGGACCGGCGTGAACGCCTGCACCGAGGCCAGCTCGATCACGCCGAGCACCTGCTCCTCGACCACGATCGGCAGCACCACCACCGAGGCGGGCTCGATCGTGCCGAGGCCGGTCGAGATCCGGACGGAGCCGGAGGGCACGTCGTCGACGGCGATGACCCGGCGGCTGCGGGCGGCCTGGCCGACCAGCGCCTCGCCGAGCCGGAACCGGGTCGGCCTGCCCGGGTCGGCCGGGTAGCCGTAGGCGCTGATGAGCTGGAGCTCGTTCTCCTCGGCCAGGAAGAACGCGCCGTACTGGGCGCTGACCAGCGGGGCCAGCTCGTTCATCACCAGCTCGGCGACGGCCGCCAGGTCGCGGTGGCCCTGCATGAGACCGGACATGCGGGCCAGGTTGGACTTGAGCCAGTCCTGCTGCTCGTTGGCGGTCGTGGTCTCGCGCAGCGACTTGACCATCGAGTTGATGTTGTCCTTCAGGTCGGCCAGCTCGCCCTCGGCGTCAACGGTGATCGAGCGGGTCAGGTCGCCGGAGGTGACCGCGCTGGTGACCTCGGCGATGGCGCGCACCTGCCGGGTCAGGTTGGCGGCCAGCTCGTTGACGTTCTCCGTCAGCCGCTTCCAGGTGCCGGACACGCCCTCGACCTCGGCCTGGCCGCCGAGCCGTCCTTCGCTGCCGACCTCGCGGGCCACGCGGGTGACCTCGGCGGCGAACGAGGACAGCTGGTCGACCATCGTGTTGATGGTGGTCTTGAGTTCCAGGATCTCGCCGCGGGCGTCCACGTCGATCTTCCTGGTCAGGTCGCCCTTGGCCACCGCCGTGGTGACCTGGGCGATGCTGCGCACCTGGTTGGTCAGGTTGTCGGCCATCGAGTTGACGTTGTCGGTGAGGTCCTTCCAGGTGCCGGCCACGTTCGGGACGCGGGCCTGGCCGCCGAGCTGGCCTTCGGTGCCGACCTCGCGGGCCACGCGGGTGACCTCGTCGGCGAACGCGCTCAGCGTGTCGACCATGGTGTTGATCGTCTGGGCGAGCGCCGCCACCTCGCCCTTGGCCTCGACGGTGATCTTCTGTGACAGGTCGCCGCGGGCGACGGCGGTGGCCACCTGGGCGATGCTGCGCACCTGGCTCGTCAGGTTCGACGCCATGACGTTGACGTTGTCGGTGAGGTCCTTCCAGGTGCCCGACACGCCCCGGACCGTGGCCTGACCGCCCAGGTTGCCCTCGGTGCCCACCTCACGCGCCACCCGGGTCACCTCGTCGGCGAAGGCCGACAGCTGGTCGACCATCGTGTTGATGGTCTCCTTCAGCTCCAGGATCTCCCCACGGGCATCCACCCGGATCTTCTGCGTCAGGTCACCCTTGGCCACCGCCGTGGTCACCTCGGCGATGCTGCGCACCTGCGCCGTCAGATTGTCGGCCATCACGTTGACCGACTCCGTCAACGCCTTCCACGTACCCGACACACCCTTCACATCGGCCTGACCACCCAGCCGCCCGTCCGTGCCCACCTCACGCGCCACCCGCGTGACCTCGTCGGCAAAGGACGACAACTGATCGACCATCGTGTTGAGCGTGTTCTTCAGCTCCAGGATCTCCCCACGAGCCGACACCGTGATCCGCTGCGACAGATCACCCCGCGCCACCGCCGTGGCCACCTGCGAGATGTTCCGCACCTGATCGGTCAGGTTCCCCGCCATGAAGTTCACCGAGTCGGTCAGGTCACGCCAGGTGCCCGCGACCCCCTCCACCTCGGCCTGACCACCCAGCTGACCCTCGGTGCCCACCTCACGCGCCACCCGGGTGACCTCGTCGGCGAACGAGGAGAGCTGGTCGACCATCGTGTTGACGGTGTTCTTCAGCTCCAGGATCTCCCCGCGCGCGTGCACGGTGATCTTCTGCGACAGGTCACCCCGCGCCACCGCCGTCGTCACCTGCGCGATGCTGCGCACCTGATCGGTCAGGTTGCCCGCCATCGCGTTCACCGACTCGGTCAGGTCCTTCCACGTGCCCGACACCGCCGGCACATCGGCCTGACCACCCAGCCGCCCGTCCGTGCCCACCTCACGCGCCACCCGGGTCACCTCGGAGGTGAACAACGACAACTGATCGACCATGCCGTTGAACACCGAGGCGATCTCACCCAGCAGCCCGTCGGCGTCCTCGGGCAGCCGGGTACGGAAATCGCCGTCCCGGACCGCCGTCAGCCCGCCGAGCAGCTGACGCAGCCGAAGCTCGCCGACCTCGGCGCCCCCGGACGCGGAACGGGAGCCACCGGTCATCGCTTCGCTCATGTCACCCTCGTGTCCTACGACGTTGTCGGGACTGTCCTGCCGGTGACCTCGCGAACGGCCCTGATCAGGAGGCCATGATCGAGGTCGTCGACGGAACAGTCGTGGTTGTTGGTCATCCGGATTCTAGAGCCGGCACTCATGATCTTCAGCCCCGAACGCCGAGGTGCTGCGGGGACCGCTCACGACGACTCGCGGAGGCTGTCGGGGCGCTGCGCGCCCATCGCCGCCACGGCGTCGCCCACGTCGGCGTGGACGGTCAGCGAGGACCACACGCCGGTGACCTGGAGGACGCGCGCGGGCAGCTCCTGCACGCCGGCCAGGCGGAGGACGCCCCCGTGTTCGAGCACCGCGGCGTTGAGGCGTAACAACACGTGCAGGCCGCGGCTGTCCATGAAGCTCAGCCCGCCCAGGTCGAGCACCAGGCCCGCCCCGGGCCGCAGGTGCCGCTCGGTGAAGGATCCCAGCCGCGTCGAGTTGGAGGCATCGAGCTCGCCGATCACGGTCACCAGCACGCCGCCGGGCAGGTCGCGGCAGCTCAGGCTCAGAGGGGTCACGCCGTCACCGAAGGCCGGGCAGCACGAAGGCCCGTCCGGCCGGAAGGGGACGGGTGTGGCGGCGGACGAAGGAGGTCAGGCATCACAGGCCGGCGGCGGGATCGGCTCGGTCACGGGACCGACGCGGTCGCCCGAAGGGCGCGGCCACCCCGACTGTGCTGCCTCTCGATCGCCTGGCCTGCGGCTACGCCCTCGCCGCGGACGCGCCATGTCGCCGCTACGGCCGGGACTCAATCGCGATCATCTCCTCCGTGCCGCGGCGATCGGTGCTCGCCTCCAACCCTTGAGCCTTCGACGGTGGCGGGTCAGCACATCAGGCGAAGAATCCGGCTCACTCCTGTCCATAGAACGAAACGGGCATCAGAGGATCAGCCGTGGCGGAGCTCGGCCGCGGAGCGGAGGGTGTCGCCGGGCGAGCAACCGAAGGCGGCCCGGTGGAGCTGGGCGAAGCGCCCGGGGTGGAAGAAGCCCCAGCGGGCGGCGACGGCGGTCACCGTGGTGGTGGGATCGCCGGTCTTCAGCTCGGCGTGCGCGCGGGCCAGCCGGGCCTGGCGCAGGTAGCCCAGCGGGGTGGTGCCGAGGTGCCGGCGGAAGGCGTACTGGAGGGCGCGGGCGCTGACCCGGGCGGCGGTGGCGATCTCGTCGATGCCGATGGGCAGGTCGGCGTGGTCGTCGATGAAGGCCGTCGCCCGGCGCAGCGCCTCGGGACGGGCGGAGCCGGGGGCGGCGGCGGCGTCGGCGTTGGTGGGCAGGGCGGTGAGCACGCTGGCGGCCAGGAGCTGCCCGGCGGTGGAGACGACCAGCGGCTCGGCGGCCAGCTCGGGGGCGGCCAGGACGTCGTCGCGCAGGTAGGCGAGCGTGCGCCGCAGGTGGCGGCCGGCGGCGGCGGAGACCGGGCGGTGCCCCACCAGCCGGACCGGCTCGGCCCGGCGGCCGGGCAGCGTGCCGGCCACCTGCTGCAGCAGCGCGGGGTCGAACATGATGATGTCGTAGCGCGAGCGGCGGATCTCGCCGGTGTAGGGCAGGTCGTGCGGGGCGAACAACACCGTGTCGCCGGGGCCGAAGAGCTCGTCCGGCCCGCCGGCGACCTGCTGGGCGATGGTGCCGGTCTCGACCGCGCACAGGCACACCTTGCCGAGCGGGTTGACGTCGAAGCTCATCGCGTATTCCAGGTTGAGCCGGTCGATGCTGACCGAGCCCATGACCTGGCGGGAGATCTGGGTGCGGGGGTTCTTCACGTCGGAGCCGATGCGCATCTTGGCGTACGCCTTGCTGAGGAACTCCTCCGTCTGGCCGATGTCACGGCTGTCGAAGACCTCTGGGCCCATCGGACCACCTCTCTCCGGTCGGGGGGACCGCGCCTGCCGCGGCCCGTGCCGATTTTCCCAAACGGCTACGACAACGGCCGGCCGCCGACGGGACAGGGCCCTCTGCCAGGGACGATCCGCTTTTGGTATACCATTTTTCAGGTGACTTCCTGGACGATCTCCAACGTGCGCCCCTGGGGCGGCGCGCCCGTGGACCTGACCATCGACGGTACCCGGATCGCCGCCGTGCTCCCGGCCGGGACCACCCCGCCCGCCGGCGAGCACATCGACGGCCGCGGCCTGCTGGCCCTGCCCGGATTCGTCAACGCCCACGCCCACGTCGACAAGAGCTGGTGGGGCCGGCCCTGGGTGTCGTACGGCGGTGTGGCGACCACGCAGGGCCGCATCGAGCACGAGCGCGCCGAACGGGACAAGTACGGCATCCCGGGTGTCGACGGCACGGTGGCGGTGCTGCGCGAGTTCCTGCGGCACGGCACCACGGCCACCCGCACCCACGTCGACGTCGACCTCGGGGTCGGGCTGCGCGGCATCGAGGCCGTGCGCGAGGCCGCGGCACGGCTCGACGGGGCGATCGAGGTCGAGATCGTGGCCTTCCCGCAGGACGGCGTCGTCCGCCGGCCCGGTGTGCTCGACCTGCTCGACCAGGCCGCGCGGGCGGGCGCCACCAGCATCGGCGGCATCGACCCCGCGACCATCGACCGGGACCCGGTCGCCCAGCTCGACGGCCTGTTCGAGATCGCCGAGCGCCGCGGCGTCGGCCTGGACATCCACCTGCACGACGGCGGCGAGCTCGGCGCGTTCCAGTACGAGCTGATCATCGACCGCACGCTCAGGACCGGCCTGCAGGGCAAGGTCACCGTCTCCCACGGCTTCGCCCTCGGCGACCTGGCCCCCGAACGCCAGCGCGGCCTGCTCGACGACCTCGCCGCGGCGGGCATCTCCTGGGCGACGGTCGCGCCGGTGCGCACCGCGCCCCTCCCGTGGCGGGGCATGGCCGAGCGCGGCATCGGCCTCGGCCTCGGCACCGACGGGATCAGGGACCTGTGGTCGCCGTTCGGCGACGGCGACCTGCTGCGCATCGCCCTCGGCTTCGCCCGGCTGCACGGGCTGCGCTCCGACGACGAGCTCACCGCCGCCGTGGAGCTGGCCACCACGAAGGCGGCGCCGTTCGTGCACCGGGACCGGCACGACCTCGTCGCGGGGGCGCGGGCCGACGTCGTGCTCGTGGACGCGGAGAACGTGCCGGACGCGCTCGTGCGGGTGCCGCCGCGGGCGCTCGTGGTCGCCGGCGGCAGGGTGGTCGCCCGCGACGGCGACGTGCTCCTTGACGCCTGACACCCGCGCGGGGTCGCCTGACGCCCGCGCGGGGTCAGGGAGTGCCGGACCGCTGCCGGTCGGCGTGTTCCCCGATGAGCCGGGCGCTGGTCGCCACGTGCCGGGCGACCAGCTCGCCGACGCGGGTCACGTCGCGGGCGGCGATCGCCTCGTAGAGCTCGCGGTGCTCGTCGGCGACCGCCTGGAGGTCGTCGTGCCGGCCGAGCAGCCAGCGCATCCGGCTGCGCAGGACCTGCCCCACCTCGACCAGCAGGTCGTTGCCCGCGATGGCGGTGGCCGTCTCGTGGAAGTCGGCGGCGGCCCGCCGGGCGCGGACCGCGTCGCCGGCGCGCGCCGCCC
>NZ_JBSFGJ010000366.1:0-9435 GCF_053596515.1 Nonomuraea sp. NPDC001684 | reverse complement strand
GTGACGACGACCCGCAGGGCGCCCGCCCGCGTGGCGGGATCAAGCACATGGACCCGGCGGCGCATGCGGTTGCCGGTGACGGACACGGCCGTCTCCCAGCCGCCCGTACGCGCCACCTCGATCCGGTAGTCCTTCACCAGTTCCGGCATGACGAGGTACGGCGTGCGATGGTGATGCAGGTTGATCAGGTCCTCGTCGACGTCGTCGTTGAAGATCAGCTCCACCCGGCCGATCACCCGCTCCTCGCTCCAGCGCAGCTCGACGTGCTGCTCGCCGCCGCCTTCGGAGACCCACAGGTTGGGCCCGTCGTAAGGCCTGGCTAGCCCGCCCGCGACCTGCTCGGGCCGGTAGGCGGCGGTCGCGGGCTCGACCTCGAACCGCGGCGTGCGCCTGCGCAGCTCGAAGGCCGACCACGCGTTGCTCTGCGGCTTGCCGGTGTCGAGCGCCGGTTCCCTGCTGAGCAGCCCGAGGACGCCGTACGGCGGGCGACCCGCGCCGACCAGGACGGCGAGGTCGGCGTTCCGCCGGACGACCACGACCACCTCGCCCCCGTCGAAGGGCACGTCGTCGAAGCGGGCCTCCAGCCGGCCGCGCCCGGCCTCCACCCGGACCTCGCGCCGGGCGAGCGGTTCCACGGGGATGTGGTTCAGCCCGCCGCCCGTGCCCCACAGCTCGACCGTCGCGGTGGTGGCGCGGGCGGCCTCGACGCCGATGCGCACGACGTCGATCCGCGGGTCGGCGGGCAGCAGCAGCCCGAAGTCGGCCTCGCCGATCGGGAGCGGTTCCGGCTCGCCGTCTCCGTCACCCGCCAGGCGGGTGAGCGTGGACGACGCCGTCACCGCGGCCTTGAGCGCCAGGTCGGACGGGTCCTGCCAGGGCACGCCCAACAGGGAGGCGTCCTGCCGCAGGAGCATCGACTGCAGCTCGCCCAGGTGCGAGGTCGCGATCTCGCGCGGCGTCACGCCCCTGCGCACGGCGAGCGCGGCCCCCGCGCCCGCGGCCTCGCCCACGACGGCGCAGGTGGCCATCACGCGAGTGCTGCCGAAGGCGACGTGGCTGGCCGAGATGTCGCGGCCCGCCAGCATCAGGTTGCGGACGTTGGCGGAGTACAGGCAGCGGAACGGGATGTCGTACAGGCCGGGGCCGAACAGGTGCTTGGAGGGGCTGTCGGCGGCGTAGATGCCGCCCGGCGGGTGCAGGTCGATGGACCAGCCGCCGAAGCCGACCGAGTCAAGGAAGCGGGTCTGGCCGACGATGTCCTGCTGGGTCAGGACGTGGTCGCCGAGGAAGCGGCGGTACTCGCGCTTGCCCGGCAGGCTGCCCACCCACTCCAGCGTCAGGTTGTCGGCGTCGAAGCGGCCGGAGTTCTTGATGTGGTGCCAGATGCCGAAGACGATGCCCCACAGCTCGTCGCGGATGCGCTCGTTGTCGGCGACCGCGTCGAGCTCGCCGCCCCACTCGATCCACCAGTAGTCGCAGCCGTTCATGCCGGGGTCGATGTGGCGGCGCAGCGGCAGGTCGAACGCCTCGACGTCCTTGGTGATGCCCGGCGGGACGAAACGGACCGGGCGGCCGGTGTCCTTGGTGTAGAAGAGGATCGTGCTGCCGAGCATGTTGTCGTCGGCGACGTCGGGGGCCCAATCCTCGCCGTACACGCTGCGGTCCTCCCGGCCGGTGGCGAACCTGGCGCCGGCGAGCAGGCCGACCAGGCCGTCCCCCGTGCAGTCGAGGAAGATCGGCGACTCGAACGTGATCAGCTTCTCCGAGCCGGACTGCCAGCCGGTGACCGAGCGGATCACCCGGTCCTCCTCCTCGCCGCCCGCCTCGACCTCGCGGACCTCGGTGTTGAGGAAGAGGGTGATGTTGGGCTCGGCGCGTACCAGGTCGAGCACGACGTGGTCCCACAGGATCGGGTTGCCCTCCGGGTTGCGCCACTGGTTCTCCGCGAACAGCTCGCCCATCAGGCCGGTCTCGCGGGCGAACTTCTGCGCGCCGTGCGCGGTGGCGCCCACCACCCACACCCGGATCTCGCTGCTGGAGTTGCCGCCCAGCACTCCCCTGTTGTTGATCAGGGCCACTTTCGCGCCGTTGCGGGCGGCGCTCACGGCGGCCGTGACACCGGCGAGGCCGCCGCCGACCACGGTGACATCGGCGGTGTGTGCGATCTGCATCATGATTGCCGACTTTCTTGGTCGAATCGAGCAACGCGGATCTACAATATTTCCGACGTCTTGAATAAGTCAACGACGGGTTGGCTAAGGTAGGCGCAGAGCGCGACGACGGCGAGGGGAACGGGGAGCAGTGGCAGCAGCCAGGCGGGAGTCGACCACGGCCGGGAAGGCAGCCAGACGCGAGGGCGGGCCGCCGGCCCGATCCTCCGGGCTCCGGCGCGGCTCCAATCTCGAACACGTCGCGGACTTCAACGACTCGGTCGTCCTCGACGCGATCAGGCGGGCGCGGACCGGGAGCTCGCGCGCGGAGCTGGTCGTCGAGACGGGCCTCGCCGCGCAGACCGTGTCGGACGTCTGCCAGCGGCTGCTCGACCAGGGGCTCATCGCGGAGACCGGCACGTCCACGACCGGGTTCGGCCGGCCGCGCCGCACCCTTGAGCTGGTCCCTGCCAGCCGCTACGCGCTCGGCGTGCACATCGACCCGGCCACGATCACGTACGTGCTGCTCGACCTCGGCGGCAACCTCGTGGCCCACTTCAGCAGGCAGACCGCCAGCCCCCAGGACGCCGACGCCATCATGACCGGCATGGCCGCGGCCCTCGACGTCCTGCTCGCCGGATCCGGCGTCGAGCGCGACCGGGTGCTCGGCCTCGGCATCGCGGCGCCCGGCCCGCTCGACATCGCGGGCGGGGCCATGGTCGATCCGCCGCATCTGCCCGGCTGGCACCGCGTCGAGCTCGTCGACCGGCTGCACCGGGCGACCGGGCTGCCCATCGTGCTCGACAAGGACGTCACCGCCGCCGCGGTGGCCGAGCGCTGGGCCGGCGGCGCGACGGGCAACAGCGACTTCGTCTTCCTCTACCTGGGCACCGGCGTCGGGGTGGGGCTGGTCAGCGGCGACATCGTCGTACGCGGCCGGTCCAGCAACGCCGGCGACATCGGGCACCTGATCGTCGACGCCGACGGGCCGCCCTGCGAGTGCGGGCAGCGCGGCTGCCTGGGCACCGCCTGCTCGCCGCTGTTCCTCATCCAGGAGGCCGTCGCGGCGGGCGTCCTGCCCGCCACGCCGGAGGACGGTCAGCTCGTCCAGGCGGTCCGGCGGCTCGGCGCGCTGTGCCGGGCGGCCGACGACGGCGACGCGCGGGCGGTGGAGATCCTGCGCCGGTCCGGGCGGCGGCTCGCCCGCGCGATCCTCACCATCGGCAACCTGCTCGACACCGAGCTCGTGGTGTGCGGCGGGCCCGCGTGGGCGCCGGCCGCACACCACTACCTGCCGCTGCTCAGGTCGGCGGTGGCCGAGCGGTTCGTGATGCGCGAGATCCACGATCTCGGCGTCATGGGGACCGCGCTGGGCGCCGACGTCGCCGCGATCGGCGCCGCCTGCCTGATCCTCGACGAACGCTTCTCGGCCCGCCCCTAGGTCCCGCCCGGGGAGCAGGCGGACGCTTCTCGTCCGCCTTGACCCCTACCGCGCGAGCAGGCGGGCGACGAAGCCGCCGCCCGGGGGCATGGCGGGCAGCCGGAACGCCTCGTCCGCCGCGACGTCGGAGACCGCCACCGCGTCGCGGTCCGCGCCGTCGCCGACCAGGCGCCAGGTGCCGCTCAGCGGCCCGAGGCGCCCGAGGCCGAGGGTGGCCGCCGGGCGCGCGACCGGGCCGTTGATGCCCGCCAGCCACCAGGTCCCTCCCGTACGGCGGGCCAGCACGACGTGGTCGCCCGGCTCCCCCGCCAGCCCGACCGTGTCGTCCCAGGCGGCCGGCACGGCCCGCAGCACCTCGCGCACCTCCGCCGGCTGCGCCCGGTAGGACTCGGGCGAGTCCGCGAAGTGCAGCAGCCCCGACTCGTAGACCACCGCGAGCGCCAGCTCGTGGGCCGCCGTGGTCCTGCGGGGCCGCAGCGCGTCGCCGAAGGTCACCGGCGTGTAGTCCATCGGGCCGATCACGTTGCGGGTGAACGGGAGCACGGTGTTGTGCCACACGGCCTCCTCCGCGAACGCCGGCCCGAACAGGTACCACTCGGCCCCGCGCACGGCCTCCAGCGTCATCAGGTGCGGCCACGTCCGCTCCCAGCCGCGCGGGATGGTGCTGCCGTGGAAGTTGACCATCAGCCCGGCCTCGGCCGCGTCCCGCAGGATGCCGAGGTAGTGCGCGATCCCGGCCTGCTTGTCGGAGTGGAAGAAGTCGACCTTGATCCCGGCGATCCCCCAGCCCGCGATCCTGGCCAGCTCCGCCCGCCGCGTCTCGGGCAGGTGCATGAGGTCGCGCGGCCCCTCGGTCGAGTCGTTGTTCGGCCCGGCGGAGTTGTACCAGAGGAACAGGCGCACGTCCCGTTCCGCGGCGTAGCGGACCAGGTCGCGGATCTCCTGCTCGGTGTGGACCGTCCAGTTCGCGTCGACGAGCGAGTACTCCCAGCCCATCTCGCCCGCCAGGTCCACGAAGCGCCGCAGCGCGGCCAGGTCGCGCGGGCTGGCGTTCTCCGACCACCAGCTCCACGACACGCGTCCCGGCCTGATCCACGAGGTGTCGTTGATCGCGGCGGGCTCGGCCAGGTGCCACACGGTCGTGGACCCGATCAGCCCGGCCGCGGTGTCCGCGATGGCGACGAACCGCCACGGGAGCGTCCACGGCAACGCCGAGGTGGCCAGGGCGTCGCCGTGCCCGAGGCCCTCGTCCGGGTCGGGGCCCAGCACGCCGTACTCCCGGCCGGCCGGGACGGGGGCCAGCCGGGTGCCGTGGAAGGTCTCGTCGAGCCCGGCCTCGGAGAGGAGCAGCCACTGCCCGTTCACCTCGAACGTGGCCGGCAGGTCGTACGAGCGCGCGCCGGTCGGGGTGCCGATGGGCACGCCGTTGGTGTAGAGGTTCTCGTGGGCGGGTCCGCCGCCGTCGGAGGGCGAGGTCGGCTGCGCCCAGGCCCGCCCTTCCGCCGCGAACGCGAAGGTCGTCAGCTCCCTGGTGACCGTGGCCGTGCCGGAGCCCTCGGGGAAGCGGTAGCGGAAGGCGACGGCGTCGTCCAGGACGCGGAGGTCGAGGTCGAGGCGCGCGCCGTTGCGTCCGCGCACCGACAGCGTCGCCGCCGTGGACCGCTCGCGCAGCACGGCGCGCTTGCCGTGCGCCGCGACGTGACCGTCCTCCCGCACCTCGGCCACGGGTTCGGCGACCAGGGTGAGCCCGTCGTGGAACGACGCGTCCCGCCGCTCGACGCCGAGCCTGGACCGCCGCAGCAGTACGACGCCGCGCCGCCGCACGTCGTAGAAGAGCCGGCCCTGGTCGTCCAGTGAGACGTCGAGCTCGACCGCGCCCTCGGGCGACTTCACGGTCCACAACACGTTGGTTTCCTTTAGTCCGATGGGTGGAATAAAAAACGGCTTCACCGGAGCGTCAGAAGGCGCGGCGTCAGCGGGGCCAGCTCCGTCCGCGACCGGTCGAGTCGTTCCCCGGTGAGCAGGTCCTGGAGCTCGCGCGGCCCGCGGCCGTGGAGCCTGATCGTCACCACTTCCGGCCGCTTGCCGTAGTTCGTCACGCCGACCAGCCAGCGCCTGCCGTCGTGCACCGGCCGCCACTCGACGTCCACGGGCGGGCCGCCGGACGTCCGCTCCAGCGTCACCACGTCGAGCCGGAGCCGCCGTGCCAGGCCGAGGACGGCGGCCCCGATGCCGGCCGGGCCGTCGGCCTGCAGGACGGTCGCCTTCCTGAGCACCTGCGCGCGCTCACCGGCCGGAAGGGCCTGGTTCCGCTCGTCGCGCGTCAGGGCGTCGGCGCCCGCGACGACGAGCCGGGCCTTGCCGGCCAGGTCCCGCAGCCCTGGCAGGCAGGCGGACGGCAGATGCGTCACCCCGGGTGCGATCACCGTCTTCACCCCCTCGGCGGCCTGCCGCCCGGACAGGCCGGACTCGGTGACGAAGTGCACGGGGACCCCGTTCATGGTTAGGGCCTTGTACACCTCGCGCACCGCGGCCAGGTGCTGCGCGGAGTACACCGACGAGGTGCGCGAGTACAGGATGCCGACCCCGGCCCCGGCGCCCTGCAGCAGGGCCACCTCGGCGGCGAACCGGTTCAGGTCCAGGCTGGTCCGGCCGGCCGCGGCGATCACGTCCGGCCGGTGCAGCATGCTGCCCGCCAGCGTGGACGCCGCCTCGGTGGTCCGCGCCCACACCCAGAAGGCGGTGGCGGAACGGCCGTGCAGGGCGCCCTGCCACAGGTCCGCCGCGACGTGGGCCGCCTCCACCTTCGAGTACGACGTGCTGCGGTCGGGGATCACGTGGTCCTCGGAGTCGAACACCGGGGTCCGCGCGATGCCGGCCTGGAGGTCGTAGAACGCGAACTTGCCCAGGAAGCCGTCGGCGCCCTGTCCCGGGTAGTTCGACGCGTCGTTGCCCGACAGCTGGGAGAAGGTGGCCCACTGCTCGGGATCGGGGCCCCACAACAGGTAGTTGCGGTCCTTCAGGGTGCTGCCCACCATCTTGGAGTGCACCGGGACGTCCGGGGCGATGTCGTGGACCACCTCGGCCATCCACGCGTGCCACGCGGCGAACGCCCTGGTGTTGAAGGTGATCCAGTCGTGACACCGCACGGTCGGCTCGACCGCCCGCACGCCGGGGGCGGGCACCTCGTCGAAGGTCCGGTGGGCGGTGCCGTACACCTTGTTGAGCTCGGCGATGTCGCGGTACTCCGCGGTGAGGAAGCGCGCCCAGCCGCGCCTGGTCGACGGGCTCGCCGTGTCGACGTAGCGCGGCTCGTTGCTGAGGATCAGGCTGTGCAGCGCCGGCGACTTCGCGATCCTGGGGATGATCGCACGCAGGAACGCCTCGATCACCTCCCGCGCCAGCGGGTGGTGCACGTCGTATCCCTCGGCCAGCTTGAGCTCGGGGTGCCTGGCCGTCAGGAAGGCCGGGAAGTACTGCGGCGCCAGCAGCAGGCTCAGGGCGACGTTCGCCTTGGCCGCCGCCGCGAGCCAGCGGACCGGGCCCCGGTCGATCTCGTACGGCGACACCGCGTACTCGCCGTTCGCCGCGACCGTCACCGCTTCGTCGAACCCGCCGTTGCCCGCGATGTTCTCCGGACCCGTCCCGTCGGCGCGCGCGATGGTCACGTCGTCGATCCACAGCGCCCCGACCTGGCCCTCGCAGATGATCGAGAAGCGGTAGGACGACACGTTGCCGGGGGTGAGGGCGAACTCGACCTGCTGCCAGTCGTAGCTGCCCTCCGGCGGGTAGTAGCGGGTGGCCCAGGTGGCGGTGGGGATCGACACCGCGCGAAGGGTGACGTCCTGCCCCTTGATCCACGCGCGGACCCGGTAGGCGGCCCCCGGCTCCACGGTCAGCAGCTGGGAGAACTGGCGGTAGTTGTTCGGCCTCCTCGGACCGGCGAACGACACGCGCAGGGACGCGGCGGAGCCGTGCGAGACCGACGCGTCGCGGGCGAAGGTCACCGCCGCGTCGCCGACGCCCGTCGTGCCCCAGCCCGGGATCGCGTCCGGCGGGACGATCGCGCTCTGCGGCCCCATCTCCAGGGCGCAGGCGTTGAAGCCGAGATCGGCCAGCCTGGGGATGTCGGCGACCACCTCGGCCCATCCCATCGGGCCGCTGAACACGACCGGTCTGCCCTTCCTGGTCGTCGTGCCGTCGGAGACCGTGCCGGTGAACATCCAGTCGTCGCGGCCGATCGGCCCGGTGACGTAGCGCGGCACCCGCGTCCCCCGCGCCTTCCCGGCGGCCAGGGAGCGCAGGCGGGTGAGGAGGTGGTCGGCCATCGCCGTCATGGTGACCGTGTTGTAGGTGGCGCGCCACCTCTGACCTGCCGTGACGTCGTCGCGGGTGTAGCCGGTGAACTTCTCCAAGGTGGTCGCGTCGACGCGTTCGTAGTGAGTGGGGATCCCCCGGTCCTCGCACTGTGCCAGCAGGTCCCCGGCCGTCCTGACGGATGCGGCGATCCCGGCGAGGTCCCGCGCGATCGCCTCCGCCGACATCGTGACCCGGCCGGTCGCCGCCAGATCGGTGGTCGCGCCGCCGGTCAGGTCCTTGACCGAGGCGGTGATCGCGAGCTCGCCCGCGGTCGTCGCGGTGATCGGGATCGTGAGCCGCAGGGTGGTGCGAGCCGGGATCGTCGCGGGGGTCGCGGCGCCGTCCGGGCCGGTCACCTCGACGCGGCGGTCCGCGTCGTCCCAGTTCAGGACGTAGATCGCCGCCTTGATCGTGGACCCCGCCTCGACCTCGTCCTCGTCGAGGGTGATCCAGGCCTGGCACGCGCCCGACTCGGGCAGGGCCGCCAGCCGCACGAACTCCTGCGCGGACTTGCCGGTGGCGATGCCGGGACGCCACTGGATCCAGCCCCGCCGGTGCGCGCCGTCGTTGTCGTTGACGATCGCGTTGAACAGCACCGAGCCGCCGGGAGCCGGGGCGTCGACGCCGGTCGAGGCCCACGGGAATGCCGCCAGGTAGTGCGTCTTCGTCCCCTCGCGCCGAGCGGTCAGCGTGACGTCGCCGACCGGCGAGGTGACCGGGCCGTCGCTGAACCGGTAGACCTCGGGGCCGCCGTCCAGCAGCGCGAGGCCGTACTCCGGGCCGTATCCGCCGCCGCTGTCGCCGAAGGCGATCTGGAGCCCGTCGCCCTGCCACTGGTTGGTGCCGCCGATCGGATGGTGGACGTCGTCGGTCACCGTCGCGGCGACGTACAGACGTTCGGCGTCGTAGCCGAGCGCGAGGTCGGCCGACAGGTCGTCCGCGCCGGCCCACCCCGTGATGGACACCTGGTCGTCGCGGCTCGGCAGGCGGCCGCAGAACGCGCCGCCGAGGTCCCCCGCCGCGGCGAGCCTCACGAGCGGGAGGTGCGCGCCCCGTCCGAGCAGCGCCGTCAGCTGTTCGCGGGTCAGCAGGGCGGAGCGCGGGTCGGCGGCCGCCCACTGGGCGGTGACGGCGGGGAGCACGGCGGCGGTGGCGGAGACGCCGACGCCGCGCAGGAAGGTACGGCGGGAGATTGTCACAAGGAGACCTCGAGATAGCAGGTGCGGATGCTGGAAGCGGCGTTGTAGGCGGCGGCGGCCGACCCCGGCGCGTCGGCCAGCGGCACGGTGACCGTGTCGCCGGTGAGGACCAGCGGCGTGCGCTGACCGGTCAGGTCCACGCGTACCGCGACGGCCGTCGGCGGCGGCGAGGCCAGGGTGAAGGTCACGTGCGTGCCCGCCCAGCCGGCCGGGGTGTGGACGGCGATGACGATCCTGCTGCCGCCGACCAGGAACCCTTCGACGGAACCGGCGGCCCAGTCCCGGG
>NZ_JBSFGJ010000365.1:0-9455 GCF_053596515.1 Nonomuraea sp. NPDC001684 | reverse complement strand
ACACCTTCCCCGAGGAGGACGCCGAGATCCCGGAGGAGCTGGCGTTCCTGCTGTCGGAGCGGGGCGGCAGCACGGCGCGCGAGCAGGCGACGTTCGCGGCGGTGTGCGGGTCGCTGGCCTCCTACCTGCGCGGCCAGGAGGAGTACGAGAAGCACCAGCGGCGGCAGATCGAGGCGCAGGTCGTCACCCGGCAGCGCGACCTGGCGGCGGCGGCCCGGGGCGCGGAGGAGGCGGCGCAGTCCACGGCCGTCCACCGGGCGGCGCTGACGGCGGCGATCAAGGCGAGGCTGACGCGGGTGGCCGAGGAGTTCGAGAAGCTCGACACCTCCTACGGCGGCTACGGCGCGACGCTGGAGTTCCCGGTGCCGCCCGCGCCCGCCGACCCCGAGCAGCGCTGGCAGTGGCGGGTGACGCCGAAGTGGCGTCGGGGCGAGGGGCAGGGGTTCGTGCCGTACAACCGGCGGGCCAACACCGCGCTCATGGACGAGAAGGCCGTCAAGCTGGTGTGCGCGGCGGCCATCGCGTCGTCCGGCGGCGGCCATCTGTGCCTGGTGCTCGACGAGCTCGGCCGCAACCTGGGCAAGGAGCACCGCAGGGAGGCGGTCGCGCTGTTCCGGCGGATCGGCGAGACGTACGGCATCACGGTGATCGGCGCGCTCCAGGACGACATGGAGCCGTACGCGATCGACGCCTGCGGCCAGTACGTCAAGCTGCGGCGGTCGTCGGACGCGATGCCGTACAACGAGCCGCCGGTGATCGTCGGCCACGACCAGCACGCCGAGCGGGTGCGCGCGCTGGCCGCGTACGTCGACCGGGGCCAGCCGGTCAGCCGGCCGGTCGAGCAGCCGGTGTAGCGGGCGCGGGGAGGGCGGGTCAGGCGGCGCGGCCGAGGTCGTCGGCCGCCAGGGCCCGGCGGAAGTCCTCCCCCGCGTGCTCGACGGCCGTGAGCTGCACGGCCTCCCGCCGGAACACCATCGACAGCCCCCAGTCCGCCAGTACCCGCGCCTTGTGGTTGAACGTCGGCACCCAAGCCAGGTGGTACGCCCGGTGCGCCAGCCACCCCAGGAACCCGGTCAACCGGATCGCGTGCACCTGCGCCACGCCCTGGTGGTGGCCGAGCCCGGCCACCGACCCCAGGTACGCGTGCCGGTACGCCTTCAGCCGTCCGCCCCTGACGTGGGCCGCCAGGTTGCGGGCGAGCAGCTTGGCCTGGCGCACCGCGTGCTGGGCGTTGGGCGCGGTGAACCGGCCCGGACGGGTCAGGTCGGGCACCGCCGCGCCGTCGCCGGCCGTGAACGCGTCCGCCAGCCCGGCCACCGTCAGGTATTCGGTGGCCCGCAGCCGTCCGGCCTCGTCCACGGGCAGCCCGCTGTCGGCGGCGAGCGGGCTGGGCCGGCCGCCGGCCGCCCACACCAGCGTCCCCGCCTCCAGCGACGTGCCGTCCGACAGCCGGGCCACGCCGCCCTCGGCCGAGTGCAGCCGGGTCTCCAGCCGCACGTCCACGCCGCGGGCGCGCAGCGCGTCCACGGTCCAGCGGCCGAGGCCGGGGTGGAGTTCGGGCAGGATGCCGCCGGTCGCCTCGACCAGGGTCCAGCTCAGGTCGGCGGGTTCGATCCCGTCGTGGTAGCGCAGGGCCTCGTCGGCCAGCCCCTGCATCTCGGCCAGCGCCTCGACGCCCGAGAACCCGCCGCCGACCACCACGAACGTCAGCGCCCTGCGCCGTACCAGCGGGTCGTCGGTCGAGGCGGCCGCGGCGAGCTGGGCCAGGACGTGGTTGCGCAGGTGCACGGCCTCGCCGAGGCTCTTGAACCCGACCGCGTGCTCGGCCAGCCCCGGGATGGGCAGCGCGCGGGTGATCGACCCGGCCGCCATCACGAGGATGTCGTACGTGAGCGTCCTGGCCGGACCCTGGACCGGCTGGAACCGCGCGGTGCGGGCCTCGTGGTCGACCCGGATGACGTGGCCGGTGAGCACGCGCGCGCCCTTGAGCACCCGGTTGAGCGGGGCGACGACGTGGCGGGGCTCGATCGTCCCGCCGACCGCCTCGGCCAGGAACGGCTGGTACGTCATGTACCCCCGCGGGTCGACCACGGTGACCGTCACCTCGCCCGACCGGATCAGCCGCCGCAGCCCGCGGGCCGCGTACATCCCGACATATCCACCGCCGACGATCAGAATGTGCTTGCTCATCGTCCGCCCCTCCTCATCAGGTTCTTCACCAGGAGGACGGGACAGCCCCGGCGGATGTGACAGGAGAACCCGGTTCATCGCAGGGAGATGTCGCCGGTCTCCGGCAGGGCGAGCAGGCAGAGCAGGCTCAGCAGGGCCATCGCCGAGACGTAGAGGCCGACGCCCATGACGCCGAGGCCGCTGGTCTGCAGGCTGGTGGCGACCAGCGGCGGCACCGCCCCGCCCAGCACGCCGCCGAGGCTGTAGGCGACCGAGGCGCCGCTGTAGCGGAACTCCGTCCTGAACAACTCGGGCAGGTACGCCCCCATCGGCCCGAAGATCAGCCCCATCAGCCCGAGCGCGCCGGCCAGCGCCACCCCGGCCAGGACGACCGACCCGGTCTCCATCAGCGGGAACATCACCAGCCCCCACACGACGGCGACGGCCGTGCCGGTGAGCAGGGTGCGGCGGCGGCCCAGCCGGTCGCTGACCACCGCCGAGACGACCGTGCCCGCCGCCATGAACAACACGCCGACCATGGTCAGGGTCAGCATGGCGGTCTTCGGGATGCCGAGGGTGGCGGTGCCGTAGGACAGGCAGTAGGTGGTGGCGGTGTAGAAGAGCGTGTAGGCGACGGTCATCGCCCCGGCGGCGAGCAGCACCCGCCGCCAGTGGTGGCGCATCAGCCCGGCGAACGGCACCTTGGCGATGCGGCGCTGGTCGAGGGCGGCCCGGAAGACCGGCGTCTCGGAGATTCGCAGCCGCACGTACAGGCCGACGACCACGAGGAGCAGGCTGGCCACGAACGGCAGCCGCCAGCCCCAGCCGCCGAACTGCTCGTCGGTCAGCGTCTCGCCGAGGATCAGGAACAGCCCGTTGGCCACGATGAACCCGGCCGCGGGGCCGAGCTGGGGGAACATCGCGTACAGGCCGCGTCTGCCGGGCGGGGCGTGCTCGGTGGCCAGCAGCGCCGCGCCGCCCCACTCGCCGCCGAGGCCGATGCCCTGGGTGAAGCGCAGCAGCACCAGCAGCACGGGCGCGGCCACGCCGATGGCCGCGTACCCCGGCAGCAGGCCGATCGCCACCGTGGACAGGCCCATCACCAGCAGCGAGACGACCAGCATCGACTTGCGGCCGACGCGGTCGCCCCAGTGACCGAACACCGCCGACCCGAGCGGACGCGAGACGAACGCCACCGCGAACGTCGAGAACGCGGCCAGCCGGCCGGCCACGGGGTCCATGCCGGGGAAGAACGCGGTGTTGAGCACCAGCGCGGCGGCGGTCCCGTAGATGTAGAAGTCGTAGAACTCGATCGCGGTGCCCATGAGGCTGGCCATGGCGATCCTGGTCGTGCTGGGCGCCGAGACCCGGGGGGAAGTCTTCACTTCATGTCTCACTATCCGGACTGACATCTTGTCAAGCGGTACAACGACGCTACCACCTGCGCAATGTCACACAGCCGCCCGATAGATTCGTCGGCAAACGTCGCCTTTTGAGAGGACCGCACCTTGGCCGTGGAACTGGTCATCTTCGACTGTGACGGGGTACTCGTCGACAGCGAGCGCATCTCGGTGCGCGTGGGCACCGCCGCCCTGCGCCGCCTGGGCTGGATGATCGACGAGAGCGAGTACGCCGAGCGCTTCGTCGGCTGCAGCAACGAGTACTGGGACGAGCAGGTCGGCGAGACGCCCCCGGGCTGGCACGACCAGATCACCCAGGAGTACCTGGCCGCGATGGAGGCCGAGCTGCGCGCCATCGAGGGCATCGAGTCCGCCCTCGACCGCCTGGACATCCCCTACTGCGTGGCCTCCAACGGCCGGCACGCCAACGTCCGCAACAGCCTGGAGCTCACCGGCCTGGCCCGGCGGTTCGACGGCCGCGTCTTCAGCGCCGAGGACGTCGCCCGCGGCAAGCCCGCCCCCGACCTGTTCCTGCACGCCGCGGCGACGATGGGGGCCGCGCCGGAGGGGTGCGTGGTGATCGAGGACAGCCCGTTCGGGGTGCGGGCGGCGATGAGCGCGGGGATGCGCTGCCTGGCCTTCGCGGGCGGCCTGACGCCGCCTTCGCGCCTGTCCGGCCTCGGCGCCACCCTCTTCCACGACCCCACCACAATCCCCGACCTGATAGCCACCCTCCCCTGACCCCACCCTGCCCGTGACACCGGGACCAGCCCCGACCCTTACGCCGCCCCGACCGGCCCCTGCCCCTCCAGCCGGCCCAGAGGGAGCCCCCTCCTAAACCGAGAAGCGGGCGGTCACAGTTCGCCGTAGCGGGTGGCGGGGCAGGTGGGGTCGAGGCGGTCGGCGGTGCGGCGTAGGGAGTGTGCGAGCCGCGCCCGTACGGCCACCCGCTCCGGATCCCGCCTGCGCGGCGCCCCCGGCAGGGCCGCGTCGAGCGAGTCGCGGAACCCCATCGCCGTCCGGTGCGCGAGAACCTGCATGGCATCCATGTCTCTCCTCCTTAATCAATTAAGAGCTTAATCAATTAAGAACGCACCGGCAAGGCCGTTCGATACGGTGGGACGATGGCAAGGGTCACCCTGCAGACGATCGCCGACAGGCTCGGCGTGTCCCGCGCCACCGTGTCGTACGCCTTCTCCCGGCCCGACCAGCTCAGCGACGGGCTGCGGCGGCGCATCCTGGAGGTGGCCGACGAGCTCGGCTACGCGGGCCCCAACCCGACGGCGCGCTCGCTCCGGCTCGGCCGCGCCGGCGCGCTCGGCCTGCTGTTCAGCGAGACGCTGGCCTACGCCTTCGCCGACCCGTACGCCCTCGGGTTCTTCCAGGGCCTCGCCACGGCGGCCGAGGAGGCGGGCGTGGGCCTGCTCATCCTGCCGCTGCCGCACGGCGACCGGCGCAGCGACACCGTGCGCGACGCGGTGGTCGACGCGTTCTGCGTGGTCTCGCTGCCCGACGGCCATCCGGCGCTGGCCGAGGTGCTGGCCAGGAAGCTGCCCGTCGTGGTGGTGGACGAGCCGTACGTGCCCGGCCACCCCTTCGTCGGCATCGACGAACCCGCCGCCGGAGCCGCCGCCGCCGCGCACGTGCTCGGCCTCGGGCACCGGCGGGTCGCGGTGGCGATGGTCGGCCTGCACGACGACGGCCACACCGGCTGGGCCGACCGCGCCCGCCAGGAGGGCGCGGTGTTCGCGGCGATGCGCGCCCGGCGCGGCGGCTACCAGACGGCCTGCGAGCAGGCCGGCCTCGACTGGGACGACGTGCCCTTCTACGAGGTCGCCAGGAACTCGCGGGAGGCGGGCAGGAAGGCCGGCCACGCGCTGCTGCGGCTGGACCCCCGGCCCACGGCGATCCTGACCAACACCGACGTGCTCGCCCTCGGCGTCCTCGACGCCGCCGCCGACCTGGGCCTCGACGTGCCGGGCGAGCTGTCGGTCGTCGGGTTCTCCGACAGCGCGGCGCAGGAGGCGGGGCTCACCACGATCCGGCAGGCCAAGCAGGAGATCGGGGAGGCGGCCGGGCGGCTGCTGCTGTCGGGGGCGGCGGCCCGGCCGGAGCGGCGGCTGTTCCCGTACGAGCTGATCGTGCGGGCCTCGACCGCGCCGCCGCCCAGCTGACCGCCCAGCTGACCGCCGGGCTGACCGCTTAGCTGACCAGGGTCGACCCCCTGCGGGTCTTGCCCACCTTGAGCTGCACGGGGATCCGGGTGCGCAGCTCGCCGACATGGCTGACGATGCCGACCGCGCGTCCGCCGTCGCGCAGCCCGTCGAGGATGTCGAGCACGTCGTCGAGGGTGTCCTCGTCGAGGGTGCCGAAGCCCTCGTCCACGAACAGCGTGCCGACCTCCGCGCCGCCCGCCTCCGCCGTGACCACGTCGGCCAGGCCGAGCGCGAGCGCGAGCGAGGTGATGAAGCTCTCGCCGCCCGACAGGGTCGCCGGGTCGCGGTCGACCCCGGTCCAGGCGTCGGCCACCTTCAGGCCCAGGCCGCCGCCGGACCGCGCCCGGGATCCGGCGGTCTTGCGCAGGTCGTGCCGGAGCAGGTAGCGGCCGGACGACATGTGGTCGAGGCGCTCGTTGGCGGCGTCGACCACCTGCCTGAGCCGCTCCCCCAGCACGAACGACGTCAGGCTCATGTTCCACTGGTTGTCGCCGGACGTGCCCGAGGCCAGCGCCGCCATGCGTTCGGCCAGCCGGTGCCGCTCGGCCGCGGGACGCCACCGCTCGATGCGCGCGGCCAGCTCCTCGCGCAGCTCGGCGAGGCGGGCGGCGCTGGCCGCCGCGCGGTCGCGCTCGCTCGCCAGCCGGGTGTGCGACTCCTCCGCCGCGTCTCTGGCGGCCTCGGCGGCCGCCAGATCGGGCGCGGGCTCGGCGGCCGCGGCGATCAGCTCGGGGTCGGCGAGCAGGGCGGTGACGGCGGCGTGCTGGTCGTCGAGCCGCCGCAGCAGCTCCGCCTTGCCCTCCCGCTCGGCCGGGCTCCGGTACGCCTCCTCGGCCTCCCGCACGTCGGCGAACCCCGCCTCGGCCGCCGCCCGCCCGGCCGCCTCGGCCGCGGCGTCGAGCTCGGCGGCCGCCGCGACCGCCGCCCCGGTGGCCTCCAGCGCCTCGCGCAGCAGCTCGGCCTCGTCGTGCAGCCTGGACAGGCGGGCCGTCAGGGTCAGGTCGCCGCCCCGGGCCGCGTCGAGCCGCGCCCCCAGCCGCCCGGCGTCCGCGCTCAGCTCCTCATGTCTGGTACGGCCGGCCGCCACCCGCGCCGCGATGCGGCGTCCGCGCTCCTCCAGCTCGGCACGTTCGCGGCCGAGCGCGGCCACCTCGGCCGCCAGCCCCGCCTCCTTGGCCGCCACCGCGGCCAGCCGCCGCAACTCCTCCTCGGCCGCGGCCAGCACCCGCCTCCCGTCGACCCCGTCCGGGGGCTCAGGAAGGGCGTCTGCCGTGAGCGGGCGCTCGGAGAGGAGGGTCTCGGGGTGCAGGGTCTGGGCGAGACGGGTGTGCAGACGGGTGCGTTCGGCGGTGAGCCGGGTGCGGTGGGCGTGGTGGGCGGCGAGCGCCTCGGCGATCTCCCTGGCCCGGTCGCGGACCTGGTCGCGGTCGCCTTCGAGGCGGTCGAGCGCGTCGGCGAGGGCGGGCTCCCGGTCGGCGATCGACCGCAGCCGGGCCAGTTCCTCCTCGGTCGCGAGCACGCGTTCGGCCGCGGTGTCGGCGGACAGCCCCTCGGTGGCCTCCGAGGCGTCGGCGAGCCGGGACTCGATGGAGGCCAGAGCGCGTTCGGCGGCCTCCCGGTCGGCGGCGGCCGCCTCGTGGGCGGTCTCGGCGGCGCGCTCGTCGTCGGGCGAGGGCGCGCTGGGGGCCGCGGCGGCGGGCACGGGGTGGTGCTCGGAGCCGCAGACCGCGCACGGACGCCCGTCGGTCAGGTCGCGGGCCAGCTCGGCCGCCATGCCGTCGATCCTGGCCTGACGCAGGTCGAGCCAGCGTTCGCGGGCCTCCTGGGCGCGGTCCACCAGCACCTGGTGGGCGGCGGCGGCCGACTCCAGCTCGGCGGCCAGGGCGTCGCGGCGGTGGGCGGCCTCCAGGACGGCACGGGCGGCGTCGAGACGGGCGGCGGCGGTCGGCACGGCCGCCGCCTCGGCGCGCACCTCGGCCAGGGCGGCGCCCGCCGCGGCCAGCCGGGCGGGCAGCTCGGCCTCGGCCGCCGCCACCTCGGCCTCGCGCCGGGCCAGCGCCTCCAGCTCACCGGCCAGTGCGGCGAGCTCCCGGTCGACGTCGATCAGGTCGGCGGCGGCGTCGCGTACGGCCTGGGCCGCCGGGATGCGCGCCGCGGCCACCCGCGCGCCGGCCAGCCTGTTCTCGGCGTCGGCGATCAGGCCGGGCAGGACGGCGAGCCGCGCGGCGGCGGTCTCGTCGGCGCTGACCAGCTCGGCCAGCTCCTGCGCCACCCGCGACAGGTCGCGCCGGACGACCGACAGCCGGGCCTCCTCGGTGAGCAGCTCGGACAGCCGGGCCAGCTCGGCGCGGCGCTCCCGCTCCAGGCCCTCCAGCTCCTCCACCGACGGCTCCGCGCCGCTCGCCGGCCCCTCGACGCCTGGCGTGGATCGGCGGGTGAGGAGGGGACGGGCGCGGGCCAGGGCGTCGGCGACCATGGCGCGGGCCTTGGCGGCGGCCTCGGCGCGCTGCCCGGCGGCCGTGATGAGCGGGAGCACGCGGTCGGCGCGGGCGGCGTCGTCGATGACGGCCTGGAGGTCGGCGCGTTCGTCGGCGCGTTCGTCGAGGGTGCGGCGCAGGGTCAGGGCCTCGGCGTGGCGGCGGCGGCGGTCGGCGAGGGCGGCGGCCTGCTCGAAGCGCGACCGCGCCGCGCGTACGGCGTCGCCCGCGGCGGCGTGCCGCTCCTCGCATCGGTGGACGACGGCCCGCGCCGCGTCCAGCAACGCGCCGGCCCATCCGAGCGGATCGTCCGCCGCCGACGGCAGACCCCCGTCCCCGGCACCGCCGTCCGGCGCGGAGGCGAGGACGGGCCCGGCGGCCTCCTCCAGGCGTTCGACGGCGAAGGCGACCTCGCGCCCCAGCTCCTGCTCCTCCCGCCCCGTGGTCCGCCGCCGCTCGGCCAGCCACGCCTCGGCCTGGGTGAACACCTTGACGGTGAACAGCCGCTCCAGCAGCCGGGCGCGGTCGTCGCCGTCGGCGCGCAGGAACTTGGCGAAGTCGCCCTGCGGCAACATCACCACCTGGCAGAACTGCTCGGCGTTCATCCCGAGCAGCCCGCCCACCAGGTCGCCCGCCTCGTCGAGCCGGGTCGTGAGCCCCTGCCAGGCGGCCCCGCGGCGCTCCTCGACGATGACCTTGGCCTTCTCCTCGGTGAACCCGGCGCCGCGCAACTTGGGACGCTGCCACGACGGCGACCGCCGGATGCGCAGCGAACGGCCCCGGATCGTGACCTCCAGCGTCACCGAAGGGCCGGCGCCGGCGGGCGCGTGGTCGCAGCGCAGGCTGCGGGCGCTGTTGCGCTGGCCGGGCACGACGCCGTAGAGGGCGAAGCAGAGCGCGTCGAGGATCGTGGTCTTGCCCGCCCCGGTGGGCCCGTGGATGAGGAACAGGCCCGCCTCGGTGAGGGCGTCGAAGTCGACCGTCTCGGTGCCGGGGAAGGACCCGAAGGCCGTGAGGGAGAGCAGGTGCGGCCGCATCTACGCCATCGTCTCCTTCATCCGCGACGCCTCGACCGCCTGTCTCAGCAGCTCTTCCTCCTCGGGCGCGGCGGGCTCGCCGCGCACCTCGCGGACGAAGTCGAGGGCGACCTCGGCCTCGGGCCGCCCGCTGACCCGCACCGGCCCGGCGGCGGG
>NZ_JBSFGJ010000364.1:0-9455 GCF_053596515.1 Nonomuraea sp. NPDC001684 | reverse complement strand
GTCCGCCGTGTGGAGAACCCACGGCTCGTCGCCGACCCGCCGCCGTACCGCCACAACCAGATCTTCCGTGGCCCGCGCCACGTCCTGGTCGACATCGACGGGATCCGCGACTGACAGTGATGATGTAGATGAGCGCCTCCCCGCCAGGGTTTGACCCAGCGACTGACTGACCTTGGGTCCTCAACGGGATCTGTCGGCCTTGACGGGGAGGCGCTCACGTGCACTCACCGGACGTGGCGCCTGTGACTTCATAGGAGCCTGGCCAGAGGCCCCATCACTGTCTTGTCCGCCTTGCCCGGCCGGTGCGTGCCGCCCTGCCCCCGGTCAAGACGACAGGACGACGATGACCCCCATTACACCCCACGACGCGCCGCTCGCCGAAGTCGCCGGCGGTGTGGACACCCACCAAGACACCCACACCGCCGCTGTGATCGACCCGGTCGGCAAAGTGCTGGGCACCGAGCAGTTCCCCGCCACCCCCGCCGGATACACCGCCCTGCTGACCTGGATGCGCACCTTCGGGCACCTGACGCGCATCGGGGTCGAGGGCACCGGCGTCTACGGAGCCGGGCTCACCCGCCTGCTGCAAGCCGAACACATCGACGTGATCGAGATCGACCGGCCCGACCGCAAGACTCGACGGTTCCACGGCAAGTCTCGCGCGATCGCGCTCACGCCCACGACCCAGCCACCGCGACGATGATCGCGCTCGTCTGCCTGGCCCGCCGCCACCAGCAGCTCACCTCAGAGATCAAAGACCTCGACGAGCTGCTGGAACCTCTCGTGGCCGCCATCAACCCCGCCCTGCTCGCCGTGCACGGCGTCGGACCCGACACCGCCGGCCAACTCCTGGTCACCGCCGGAGAGAACCATGACCGGCTCGACTCCGAAGCTGCCTTCGCCATGCTCTGCGGCGTCGCCCCGATCCCCGCCTCCTCCGGCAAAACCCACCGGCACCGCCTCAACCGCGGCGGCGATCGCCAAGCCAACGCGGCCTTGTACCGCATCGCCCTCGTCCGCCTGCGCTGGGACCCACGCACCCGCGCCGTCATGGACCGACGCACCAAAGACGGCCTGTCCAAGAAAGAGATCATCCGCTGTCTCAAGCGCTACATCGCCCGCGAGCTCTACCAGATCATCACCAGAAACGATCAAGGTCCCAACGATTGACATCAATAGGAGCATCCACGTATGCGCACAAGGATTGCTATGCGGGCTTTTCAACTCGTCGAATGGCAAGAACCTCCCGAGCTGCGCGAGGTGCCGGTGCCCGAGCCCGGCCCGGGGCAGGTCCTGGTGAAGATCGGGAGCGCCGGGGCCTGCCACTCCGATCTGCACATCATGCAGGCACCCGCGCCACCGGTCGCCACCAGGCTGCCCTTCACGCTCGGCCATGAGAATGCCGGCTGGGTGGAGACGCCGGGACCAGGCGTCACCGGGTTCGCGCCCGGAGACCCTGTGATCGTCTACGGCCCCTGGGGCTGCGGCCTGTGCCCCAACTGCCGGGAGGGCAGGGAGAACTACTGCGAGAAGACCGCCGGCATGGGCGGGGGCCTGGGCGGTCACGACGGCGGGATGGCGGAGTACCTGCTGGTCCCGGCATCACGATTCCTGATCCCGCTCGAAACCCTCGATCCCCGCGAGGCCGCGCCGCTCAGCGACGCCGGGCTGACCAGCTACCACGCCGTCAAGCGGTCGCTGCACCTGCTGGGGCCGGGCTCGACCGCGGTCGTGATCGGGGCGGGCACCCTGGGCCAGATGGCCATCCAGATTCTGCGAGCGCTCAGCGCGGCGACCACCGTCATCGCCGTGGACACCGCCGCCGACAAGCTGGAGCTCCTTGCGGACCAGGCTGGAGACCGGGTTCGCGGGCCGGCTGCTGGAGCTGGCGCCGCACATCCGTAGGACGTTGCTGGTGGCCGCGCTCGACGGCGACCGGTTGCAGCACCGGGCCGAGCTGTCGCCGTACGAGCTGCTGGAGGCCGAGCGAGCGGGTCTGGTCACGCCCGCGCCCCGGCGGCCGATGCTCGTGCCGTGATAACGCCTCACCGGCACGAACCCGAGGAGAGACCGTCATGACCATCCGCTCCCAGCGCCGCGGCCTGAGCCTGCTGCTCGCCGCGCTCACCCTGACGCTCGGCCTGACCGGAACCGTCGCACCCGCCTCGGCGGAGCAATCGGCGACGGCAGCCACCGAGGGTACGCGGGCCAAACCCACTGTGGTGCTGGTGCACGGGGTGTTCGCCGATTCCTCCGGCTGGAACGCCATCATCGCCGCCCTGCAGAAGGCGGGTTTCCCGGTGATCGCCGCCGCCAACCCGCTACGCGACCTGGCAGGCGACGCGGCCTACGTCTCCAGCATCATCGACACCATTCCCGGCCCGGTCATCATGGTCGGCCACTCCTACGGCGGCGCGGCCATCACCAACGCCGCCCGCGGCCACGACAACGTCAAGGCCCTGGTCTACGTCGCCGCCTTCGCGCCCGACGAGGGTGAGACTGCGCTGGAGCTGGCCGGAAAGTTCCCCGGCAGCAAGCTGCCCCCCGCGCTCGTGGCGCGCCCCTACCCGGGCGGGACGGACGGCTACATCGATCCCGCCAAGTTCCGGGAGGTGTTCGCCGCCGATCTACCCGCCTCGCAGACCCGGCTGATGGCCGCCACCCAGCGTCCCGGCAGCGTGGGCGGACTGTCCGGGCACAGCGGCATCCCAGCCTGGAAGAGCGTGCCGTCCTGGTTCGTCATCCCCACTCAGGACAACGTGATTCCGCCGGCCGTGCAGCGCTTCATGGCCAAGCGGGCAGGCGGCAAGGTCAAAGAGGTCTCCGGCGCCTCGCACGTGGTGATGATGTCCCGCCCCGACACGGTCGTCCGGCAGATCCTCTCCGCCTACTACGCCACCCGCTGACGTTGCGCTCGAAGGCCCAGCCCTGCGCCGGGCTGGGCCTTCCCGATCGGCTACCGTCCCTGTCGGCAGCTTCTGGCTCGTCCGTCTTCCTCGGTCTGCGGGGCGCCGGCGTTTCACAAGCGAGGACCTGATGAACACCACTCCCGGCTGGACACGACCAGGGCGAACAGCGAGCTGCCCACGGCCGGGTGCATCGATTCCCAGACGGTCAAGGCGGCCGAGACCGTCGGCGCGACAGCCTGCGGGTACGGCGCAGGCAAGAAGATCAAGGGGGCGGAAGCGGTAAATCGCGGTCGACACGCTCGGGCTGCTGTTGTGCGCGGCGAGCGTGCTGCCGGAGAAGGGGTTTGGCCGTGGAGGCGGTCGGTGACGTGCCGGAGTGTCCTGGGGGGCGTTGGGCTGGTCCCGTCCTTGGCCGGTTGGGAGGTGTTCAGCCTGCTCCTAGGTGTTTGCAGGTCATTCGGGACGTCCGCATACGATGTGCAGATCATGGTCTTCATTCGGGTTCTGGGCGCTCTGGCGGCTGAGGTCGGCGGCGAGCCGGTTCCCTTGGGCGGGCCGCGGCAGCGGGGTGTGCTGGCGTTGCTGGTGGCGGCGCGCGGGCAGGTGGTGCCGGTCGATCGGATGATCGAGGATCTGTGGGGTGGGGAGCCGCCCGCTCGGGCGTTGTTGTCGTTGCAGGCGTACGTGTCGAACCTGCGGCGGTTGCTGGAGCCTGGGCGTCCGCCGCGCTCGCCGGCTCGGTTGCTGGTGAGTGCGGCGCCGGGTTATGCGTTGCGGTTGCCGTCGGAGGCGGTGGACGCCTGGCGGTTCGAGGGGTTGCTGGGGCGGGCGCGTGCGGACAGTGACGCGGGTGTCGCGCGGGCTCGGCTGGGTGAGGCGCTGGGGTTGTGGCAGGGGCCGGCGTTCGCCGAGGTGGCGGACGAGCCGTGGGCGGCGGCCGAGACGGCGCGGTTGAACGAACTGCGTTCGGTGGCTGCCGAGCTGCATGTGGCGGCGGGTCTGCGTGTCGGTGATCCGGCTGTGGTGGTTGCCGAGGCCGAGCGGCTCACCCGTGAGGAGCCTCTTCGTGAGGAGGGGTGGCGGTTGCACGCCTTGGCGTTGTGGAGCAGTGGCCGTCAGGCGGACGCGCTGGCGACGCTGCGCCGTGCTCGTGGCATTCTCGCTGAGGAGCTCGGGCTTGATCCGGGTCCTGAGCTGGTGGCGTTGGAGGAGGCGATTCTCACTCGGCGCATGGAGGTGCTGCGTGCGACCGTGCCTGCGCCGGTTTCGCCGGTTTCGCCGGTCGCGCCGCTGCCGCAGGTGGCCGCCGCCGAGGGGCCGGTTCCGGTGATCGGTGCGTCGTTCGTCGGACGTGAGGCGCAGCTGTCGGCGTTGGTCGCGGCCGCTGCCGAGGCGGTGACGGATGGAGTTCGGGTCGCCTGTGTCACCGGGGAGGCGGGGCTCGGCAAGTCGACGTTGCTGGATCATTTCGGCAGGCGGCTGGAGCGTGAGGGGTGGTTGGTGGCCGTCGGTCGCTGCCCGGAGGTCGATGGTGCGCCGCCTGCGTGGGCGTGGAGCGAGGTGCTGGGCGCCGTTGCCGCGTCCGCGTCTCCTGGTGAGTTCGCGCGCGATCTGGCGCCGCTGCTGGCCGAGGGCGGGCCGGTGGACGGCGACGCCACCGCTGGGCGGTTCCGTCTGCGTCGGGCCGTGTGGCGGTGGCTTGCGACGGTCGCCTCGGAGCGTCCGGTGGCCGTGGTGCTGGATGATCTGCATGGGGCGGATGCGGCCACGTTGGAGCTGCTGGGCGGTTGTGTGGGGCTGCGGGCGCCGGTTCTGGTGGTGGTGGCGTACCGTGCGGAGGAGGGCGGGCGTCTCGGCGAGACGCTGGCCTCTCTGGCGCGGGTGGCGCCTGTCCGTGTGGCGTTGCCGGGGTTGGACGAGGAGGCCGTGGCGCGGCTCGTGCGGGCTGAGTGCGAGGCCGATGACGAGACGGTGGCGGGGATCGCGGAGCGTACGGGGGGCAATCCGTTCTATGTGCGGGAGAGCGCCCGGTTGCTGAGCGGTGAGGGTGCGCTGGTGGCGTTGTCGGAGGTTCCCGAGGGGGTTCGGGATGTGCTGCGGCGCCGGCTGGCGCGTTTGCCGGCGGGTGGGGTGTCGGTTCTGCGGCTGGCTGCGGTGGCGGGCCGGGAGAGTTCGGTGGACGTCCTGGTCAAGGCTGCTGACGTGGACGAGGACGGGGTGTTGGACGCGTTGGAGGCGGGGGTCGTCGCGGGGCTTCTGGATGAGCCTGGTCCCGGTCTGGTCCGTTTTGTGCATGCTCTTGTGAGGGACACGCTTCTCGCTGATCTGAGCGGGTTGCGTGCCACTCGGATGCATGCCCGGATCGGCGCCGCTCTTGAGGGGGGCGACGATGTCGCGGCGCTGGCTCATCATTTCGCGCGGGCGGGCTCGCCGAAGGCTGTCGGCTATTGTGTGCGGGCCGCGGAGCTTGCCGAGGCGCGTTACGCCCATGATGTGGCGGCCGATCTTCTGGCTGATGCGGTGGCTCTTTCGGCCGGGCCGGAGGAGCGTGTGGAGCTGCTCGGCAGGCTGTTGCGGGCGCAGATCCGGGCGGGGGCCGTCGCTGCGGCCCGTGAGACGCGGCGTGTGGCTGTGGAGTACGCGGAGTCGTTGGGGCGTGTGGATCTGATGATCGCGGCGTTCACGGCGTGGACGGAGCCGACCCCGTGGCAGGCTCGTGCGTACGGCACGGTGGATCGGCCTGTGGTCGATCGTCTGAGTGGGCTGTTGAAGGGGGAGTTGGCTCCTTCGGTGCGGTCGCGGTTGCTGTCGGCGTATGCGCACGAGCTGGTCGGCGAGGATGATCCGTCGGTGGTGGAGGCGGCGCGGGAGGCGCTCGCTCTCGCCTCCGATCCCCGGTTGCGGGCGGCGGCTTTGGAGATCTTGGCCGAGGTTCTGGGTGATGCGGGGTTGTGCCGGGAGCTGGTGGAGATCGGGGTCGAGCACGACCTGCCGGTTTACCGTGTCTCCGGGCTGCTCAATCATGCCGGTGTCGCGGCTGCGGCCAATGATCCTGTGACGATGCGTCGGGTGATCGGGGAGGCTCTGGAGCTTGCGCGCGCGTATCGGATGCGTGAGGCGATCGCGGTGGCGGAGATCACGTTGGCGGGTCTGGCGCTCGTCGAGGGCCGGTTCGCCGATGCCGAGGCTCTTTATGTGGAGGCCGGCGAGGGCATGCGGCGGATCGGGTCGGTGCACGCTGTGGGTTTTGTTCAGCTGGCGTTGGCCACGATCTGGCTGAACGAGGGCACGCTGGGTGGGCATCTGGAGGAGGTGCGTGCTCTGCACGCCGTGCTGGGTTCGATGACGTCGGATCTGCTGGCGCTGGCCCTGCACGCCAACGGGCTGGATGTCGAGGCCCGGGAGGTTCGCACGCCCCCTGGTCCGATTCGTCGGGATTTCTTCTTCACGTTCCTCACCTCGTTGCGCGCGATGGCCGTCGTGGCCTTGGACGATCGGGACGCCGCCGAGGAGATCTACGAGGTGTTGCTTGCGTATCGTGACGGTCCTCCGGCGGGTGCGGAGAGTCTGTCGATGGCGCTGCGCCCGGTGGCTCACACTCTCGGTGAGCTGGCCGTTTTCCTGGGTCGTCCTGAGGCCGCGGCGCACTTCGCTCGGGCCGCCGTCGTCGCGGACCGGTGGAACGCTCCTCATTGGGCCGCCGAGGCCCGGTCGCGGGCGACCGCGTTGGGTGCGTCCTTCTAGCGGGTGATGCGGCAGACGTTGGCCAGGTGATCGCCGTCGTAGGGGGGCGAAGCGGCTGTTCCCGCGTTGTCAGCTGTTTTTGACGGCCTGGCTCACCTGGGCCGGTGAGGTGCGCCAGGGGGCGCCGTGGGGGAAGGGGGGCTTGCCGGGCAGGTTCAGGATGTCGCCGTCGGCGATCTCGGGGACTTCGCTGACGTAGCGGGTGCGCAGGCCGTTCTTGCGGAGGGAGTAGGCGAAGAAGCCGAGGGTCGGGCCGAGGCGCATGGGGCCGAGTGCGGTTTTGGGCTTTTCTCCGGTGCGGGTGCGGGTGCGGGTGCGGGTGCGGGTGCGGGTGCGGACGGCGTCGCCGGCGTGCACGAAGACGGGGACGCCGTGTTCGCTGCGCAGGCGTTCGGCGAAGCCGATGTGGCCGGAGGCGGGGTTCCCGGCCGGACACCCTCGGGTCTGGGCCCTTTGCGGCGTATGGGTAGATTTTTCGCATGTTACGGGGGCGGGACAAGGAACTCGGCGAGGCCGCGCGGCTGCTCGAACGGGCGCGGGCGGGGCAGAGCGGCGTCCTGGTCCTGCGCGGCGAGGCGGGCATCGGCAAGTCGGCCCTGCTGGAGGAGCTCGTCCGCCGGGCCCGCGGGGTTCGCGTGTTGCGGGCGACCGCGGTGGAGGCCGAGACGTCGCTGCCGTTCGCGGGTCTGCAGATGGTGCTGCGTCCCGTGCTCGACCGCCTCGACACCCTGCCCGGCGTGCAGGCGGCGGCGCTACGGGGTGCGCTGGGCCTGGCCGACGCCGCCGGCACGAGCCGGTTCCTGGTCGGTCTCGCCGTCCTGAGCCTGCTGTCGGAGCTGGCCGCGCAACGGCCGGTCCTGTGCCTGATCGACGACGCGCACTGGCTGGACGCCGCCTCCGCCGACGCGCTGCTGTTCGCGGCGCGCCGCCTGGCGGCCGACGGCGTCGCGATGGTGTTCGCGGCCCGGGACGCCTTCGACGCTCCGGGCCTGCCCGAGCTGCGGCTGGGCGGGCTGGACGAGGCCGCGGCGGCCGAGGTGCTCGCGCAGCGCTTCTCCACGATGGCCTCCTCGGTACGCGATCGGGTCGTCCGGGAAGCGGGCGGGAACCCGCTGGCGCTGATCGAGCTGCCCGCCGGGCTCAGTCCGGAGCAGCGCGCCGGGCGCGAGGTGATGCCGGGCGCGCTGCCGGCCACCGATCGCGTCGTCGCCGGGTTCGGCGCCCAGATCGACGAGCTGCCCGCGCGTGCCCGGCTGGCCGTGCTGGTGGCCGCCGCCGAGGGGAGCGGCGATCTCGGGACGGTCCTGCGGGCGGCCCGGGCCCTCGGCGGCGGCGTCGCGGACCTGGAGGCCGCCGAGAAGGCGGGGCTGCTGCGGATCACAGGGGCTTCGATCGCCTTCCGCCACCCGCTGGTCCGGTCCGCCGCCTACCAGCGTGCCCCGCTCGGCCTGCGCGTGGCCGCGCACGAGGCGCTGGCCGCCGTCGTGGACGCCGAGCGGCGGGTCTGGCACCTGGCCGCCGCCGCGACCGGGCCGCAGGAGGGGATCGCCGCCCTTCTGGAGGAGACGGCCGTGGCGGCGCGCGGCCGTGGCGCCATGGCCACGGCCGCGTCGATTCTGGAGCAGGCCGCGCTGCTCAGCCCGGACCGGGCCGAGCGGGCGCGGCGGACGACCCTGGCCGCGCGGGCCGCGGTCGCCGGCGGACGCACCGAGCAGGCCGCGGCCCTGGCGGAACGCGCCGCCGAGCTGGGCGGGCACAGCGCGGGGCTGGCGCTGGTCCGGGCGAGCGTCGCGTTCGAGCGCGGCACGCCGCGGGGCGCCGCACAGGTGCTCGCCGACGGTGCGCAGACGATCCTGCGCGACGATCCCGGCCTGGCCCTGACGATGCTGACCATGGCGGCGAGCAACGCCTGGCCGGCGGGCGAGATCGACGCCGTCCGGCGGGTGGCCCGGCTCGCGGGCTCCTTCGCCGGCCCTACGGCGCGCGCCATCGAGGCCCTGGCGGGGCTGGCCGACGACGATCACGCGAACGCGCTGCCCGCCCTGACGGCGCTGGTGGCCCAGGCCCGGACGAATCCGCTGGACGACGCCCTGGCCCGGATCTTCGTCGTCGGCGTCGCGCTGTTCCTCGGCGACGACGAGGCCGTGGCCGAGCTGGCCGCCGCGGACGTGATCCGCTGCAGGAACGAGGGGCTGGCCGGCGCGCTGCCGGTCACCCTGCACGCGCTCGCGCACGCGCAGCTGATGGCGGGCCGGCACCGTGACGCCGCCGCGACCGTGGCCGAGGCCGTCGACCTGGCCAGGGACACCGGGCAGAGCCACCGGATCGGGCAGCTCACCGCGATCACCGCCCGGATCGCGGCCATCGAGGGCGGCCCGGAACACGGCTCCGATCCCGTCCATCGGGGACTGTTTCATCTCACTTTCGGGCGGTATGAGCAGGCATTTCGTGAGATCGAAGGGGTGAGTGCCGTCTCGGCCGCGCCCGATCTGGTGGAGGCGGCCGTCCGGGTCGAGGCGGCGGACCGGGCGGCGGGGGCCCATGCCCGGTTCGCGGCGTGGGCCGAGGCGGGCCGGCAGCCGTGGGCGCAGGCGGTCGCGCTGCGCTGCCGTGCCCTGCTGGGCCCGGCCGGGGAGGCGGGCGAGCACTACGCGCAGGCCGTAAGGCTGCACCGGCGCGGCGGCCGGCCGTTCGAACGCGCCCGCACCGAGCTGCTGTACGGCGAGTGGCTGCGCCGCGCGCGGCGCGGGGGCGAGGCGCGCTCGCCGCTGCGCTAGGCTCAGGAGATCTGCGAACGGCTCG
>NZ_JBSFGJ010000363.1:0-9472 GCF_053596515.1 Nonomuraea sp. NPDC001684 | reverse complement strand
CGGCGGGCAGCCGGCCGTCTTCCCGCCCGGCTCGACCTTCTCCCTCGGCCCCGCCCGCTCGATGAACTCGTTCGGCGACGTCGGCTATACGGCTCCACCCACCGCAGTAGCCCCGGCGGCCCTGTCAACCAGCGTCGTATTCCGCACCGCGGGTTCCGGGTTCGCCGGTGAGCCGCGTTCGTGATCGCCGCGTCGAGCGACCCGAAGCGCGCCACCGCGCTGGTGACCGCCGTGTTCGTGGAGTCCCAGTCGGAGGCGTCCGCCACCAGGCCCAGGACGCGGTCCGCGTGGCCGGCGTCGTCGAGGAAGCCCCTGAGCCGACCGGGGTCGCGCCCGGTGACGGCGACCCGGTGGCCACGCCCGAGCAGGAGCCGGGCGGTCGCGGCGCCGATCCCGCTCGTGCCACCGGTGATCAGGACCGTCTTTCCCGCGACCGGCAATGCGCCGGGGTCAGTGAGTGAGGTGTGCATGGCGTCCACCCTGTGGCGCGGCGCGGGCCCCCGACAGTTGCTCCCGAAGGTGGGGACGACATCCCCTGGCGCCACCGGTGCCGCCCAGGAAGGCTGTGCCCATGTCGAACACGAGATACGCCGAACTCGGCGGCTTCCTGCGTTCGCGACGCGAGCGGATCCGCCCCGAGGAGGTCGGGCTCGCGCCCGGCCCGCGGCGCCTCAGTCGCGACGAACGCGACAGTCTGTACCGGTTGGCGAACCGCCCGATCCCGTACCAGGGCGGGACGGCGTCACACGTCCACCCCGCGATGCTCGACCTGCTGACCCGGATCGACGGGACCCCGGCGATGGTGAGCACCGACCTGCACACCGTTCTGGTCCAGAACGCGCTCGCCGTCGCGATGCTCGGCGACCTGTCCGCGCACCACGGCCGCGCGGCGAGCTTCATCCACCGATGGTTCACCGACCCGTCCTCGCGACAGATCTACCCGCAGGAGGACCTCGCCCCGCAGTCACACTCGTTCGTCGCCGACCTGCGCGCGGCGGTCGGGCGACGCAGCCCGGGCGACACCGAGGCGACCGAGCTGGTGGACGAGCTGCTGCGGCGGTCGCCGGAGTTCCAGGCGCTCTGGGCCGACCAGGACGTGGAGGTGCGCAGAGACGAGCGCAAGCGGATCGTCCACCCCACCGTCGGCATGCTCGACCTCAACTGCCTCAGCCTCTTCAGCGAGGACGGCCGCCAGCGGTTGCTCTGGTTCACCCCACGCGCCGGGACCGACACCGCCGAGAAGCTCGCCCTGCTGACCGTCGTCGGCACCCAGGCGATGCGAACCGAACCAGCCCGATGAACCAATCGCACCGGCACCGCTCGAACGACAGACTGTCCGCCGTGGTCGCCGGGCCGCGCCCGGCCTTGGGCGGAGGCGACCTCGACGCCGCGTGATCACCGCCTCATTTTTCACTGCCCTGCCCGAGCAGCCCTGCCTCGCGAGAATCGCGGACGAGCTGCGTCCGGCTGGGGCGCATCAGCCACACGGCGGCGGCGAGCGTGAGGACCCAGCCGATCACCTCGATGAGCAGGTGATCCGTGGCGTCGGGGACGGATTGCAGCAGGTACACCCGGACGCTGTTGATCGCTCCGTGCGTCAGGACCGCGGGCCAGACACTCCCCGACCGCCGGCGAAGTGCGAGCAACAGCGGCGCCCATGGCAGCATGCCCGCGAAGTAGATGACGATGTCCCAGAGGGGCCGATCACCGATGACGGCGAGGACCGGCAGGTGCCAGACGATCCAGACCAGGCCGCTGACCAGGGCCAGCGGCCAGAATCCCCATGACGCGGCGCGCGTGGCCAGCCAGCCGCGCCAGCCGAACTCCTCGCCGATGGCGAAGACCGACTGCATGAGGAAGACCGGAACGATCCATATGGTCGCCGCGAAGATCTGGTCAGGCGGGTTGAGCTGCCAGATTCCCGACGCCAGTGCGATGGCGGTCTGGATCGCGGCGATCGCGGCGATGAGGCCGATGCCGATGCCCGCCCACTTGGGCGTGCCGCGCCACCTGGTGGCGAACGTCTCCCGGAACGTCCCGGGCCGTCGGGCAAGCCACATGATGATCGCTGCGAGCAGCGGGGACTGCTGCATGATCGGAGTGATCAGGTTGTAGAGGTCCGTCGGGACCAGCCGGAAGACCATCGGAACGGACAGCGCGAAACACAGCAGCACGGCGATCGCGAAGAACCACGTGACATCGTTGGCGGTTGATCTGCCAGAACTGGAGCGCGTGGAGGAGGCAGTCATGCTGACCTCGTTTCGTCCGGGCGCGAGGATCCAGCAGCTGCGACGCCGGGCGTGCCGTGGACGGAGCGGTAGTCCCCGGCATGGGCCAGGGCCGTCCCGCCGACGAGCATGACGGCGCTGAGAGGTATGAGACGTAGGAAACGCACGATGTCGAAGCTAGGGCGGAGGAACCGGCCCGGCCTCACCCGAAGGGGTGAACCCGGCACCGCCCGTCAGGATGAAATCCGTGGCGAGCGACGGGCCGACCTTCCTTGACCAGGTAGCCGCTCGCGCCGGCCGACCCTCACGAGCCGCCCTCAGCGCAAGTGGAACATGCCACCGCTGAGCCAGGCGGCGCCGGTCTCACCTGGAAACTGGCGCGCCCCCGCGCAGCCTGGTCCGAAGCCGCCGCTGCGTCATGCCCCAGTCCAAACGCACATCGACCGAGCCCGGCACGTAGGTGTCGCCTCACCAGACCGAAGGCAACCTGCCCGCGTCCAGTCCATCGCGCCGGGCGATGAACAGCACCAGACGCCCGGGACGATGACCAGGATGTCCGGACGATCACAGCCGCCGGCTGGAGGGCGTTCACGGCCGTCTCGGCCGTTGCCTTCGCCGCACCGTACGGAGTGATCGGATCAGGGGCGCACGTCGCGTCACAGCGGCTCGCAACACCGGAGAACACCGCGTCGCTGAAGACATGGACCAGGCGCCGACCAGTAGCGGAGACCGCCAGCTCATGCTCGCCCGCGCCGAGCCAGTTCGCCGCCGAGAAAGCCACTCCCACCGACGATGAGGACCCTCATGACCGGTCACCAAAATCGACCATCCCTCGGGACGTCATAGGGCCTGGCCTGCGATCTCGCCGGCCGGATGGTGAGGCGGACCGGGCTTTCAGCCAGGCGATGGGCTGATCAGGTGTCCGCTCTGGAGCGCACCAGCGAATCGCAGGTGTCGCCGGTGCGCTCCAGTTCCCCCAGCGACCGCGCCCACGCGTCCAGCTCGATCGGCATCCGCAGTGCGCTCGACTGCCGTGAAGACGCCGACGTGCTCGACCTCGTGCACGGTCCCGCAGGGTGCCACCCGCCGTCGGCGGCTGGCCAACGGCTGCGGCTGGTTCTACGGTGAGGGTCCGTCCTTCGACCATGAGGGAGATCAGCGTGGATCCGATCGTTTTGGCCGCCGGCACCGCGCTGGTGACCGCCATGGCCACCGACGCCTGGCAGTCGGCACGTGATGGCGCGGTGACGTTGTGGCGCAAGGTCCGGCCCGAGCAGGCTGAGGTCGTCGAGGCGGAGCTGGTCGAGGTGCGCGAGCAGGTGCTCGAGGCCCGCCGACAAGGTGATGCCGACACCGAGCAGGCGCTGGCCGGGGCTTGGCAGGTCCGGCTGCAGCAGTTGCTGCGCGCCGATCCGTCGCTGGCGGGCGAGTTGCAGCGGGTGCTGGATGAGGTGCTTGACCCGGCCCTGGCGCCGGCCGACAAGGAACTGATCGGCTCACTGGTGATGAAGGCGAAGGCCGACGGGCACGGCCGCGTCTATCAGGCCGGCCGCGACCAGACCATCCACGAGCGGTGACCTCGCCCTCTGCGGGTCCCGACGAGCGTGAGCACCAGCAGCAGATCCGGCTGGAGGTCACTGCTTCCGGACATGCCCGCGTGTACCAGGCTGGGCGTGACCAGTTCATCAACGAGACGGTGCTGCCCGAGGTGGTGTTGCGGCCGGTCACCGAGGTGGCCGCGCCGCCGCGGCTGGTGAATCTGCCGCGGCGCACGCGCACGTTCGTCGGGCGCCACGAGGAGCTGGCCGCGCTGGCGACGGCGTTGCGCGGTGGGGGTGAGGTCGTGGTGGCCGCGGTGCACGGGCTGGGCGGGGTGGGCAAGTCCACGCTGGCCGCCCACTACGCGCTCGCGCAGGCCGGCGGGCGGCCCGTGCCCGGACAGGAATCTGAGGCCGGCAGCGGGCTGAACCCGGTGTGGTGGATCACCGCCGACTCCCGCCCGGCGGTGGAGGCCGGCCTGGCCGGCCTGACGGTCGCGTTGCAGCCGGAGCTGACCACGGTGTTGCCGCTGGAGGCGCTGGCCGGGCGGGCCACCGCGTGGCTGGCCGCTCATGACAGGTGGCTGCTGGTGCTGGACAACGTCGTCGACCCCGCCGATGTGCGGCCGTTGCTGGAACGGACGCTGACCGGGCAGGTACTGGTGACCAGCCGGCTGGGCGAGGGCTGGCATCATTTGGACGCCCATGTGTTGCGCCTGGACGTGCTGGGCGAGCATGAGGCGATCGAGCTGCTGGCCCGCATCGCCACCCCGGACCTGGCCCGCGACGTGCTCCAGGCCGCCCTCGACGAGCAAGACCTGCCCGAGCGCTTGGAAGGGGCGATCGACCTGGTACGCGAGCTGGGGTGGCTGCCACTGGCGATCGAGCAGGCGGGCGCGTACCTGCACCAGACCCGGCTGACCCCGCGCGCCTACCTGAACCTGCTGTGCGAACAGCCGGCGGTGATGTACGACCGGACCGCCCGCGGCGGCGACGCCGAACGCACCATCGCCCGCATCTGGCGCGTTACCCTCGACCACTTGGCCGGCACCCCGCTGACCGGCGATCTGCTGCGCATCCTGGCCTGGTGCGGCGCCGAACCGATCCCCCGTACCCTGCTGGACGGCCTGGATGCCGACGCGCCGGAGGTTCAGCACGCCGCGGGCGAGCTCGCGGCCTACAACATGATCACCCTCAGCTCCGAGACGGTCACCGTGCACCGGTTGGTCCAAGCCGTCGCCCGCACCCCCGATCGCCAAGACCCGCACCGGCAGGCGGCGGCGATCGACACCGCCCGCGCTCAAGCCACCAGCCTGCTCTATGACGCTCTCCCGAACTCGGCGAAAGACCCTGCCGGGTGGCCGACGTGGCGAGCACTCCTGCCGCACATCACCGCCCTGACCGACCGCATATCCCCCGGCGCCGAGACCAGCGACACCATCCATCTGACCAACCAGGCCGGACTCTTTCTGCACGATCAGGGCGCCGTCGACCGCGCGATCACCTGCTTCGAACGGGCATGCACGGCGAACGAACGCATGCTCGGCGCCGACCATCCCGACACATTTACCGCGCGCAACAACCTGGCCGCAGCCTATGAGTCCGTGGGAGAGCTGGACCGTGCCTTCCCGTTGTACGAGCAGGCGCTGGCCGACTACGAGCGGGTGCTCGGCGCCGACCATCCCGACACGCTGAACGCGCGTAACAACCTGGCCGGCGCCCATCGGGCGGCAGGCGATCTGAGCCAGGCCATCGCCCTGCACGAGCGGACGCTGGCCGACCGTGAGCGGGTGCTGGGCGTCGATCACCCCCACACGCTGATCTCTCGTACCAACCTGGCCGGCGCCCATCGGGCGGCAGGCGATCTGAGCCAGGCCATCGCCCTGTTCGAGCAGGCGTTGGCCGACTGTGAGCGGGTGCTGGGCGCGGATCGTCCCGACACGCTGGTCGTGCGCAACAACCTGGCCGGCACGTACGAGTTGAGGGGTGATCTGGGCCGGGCCATCGCCCTGTTCGAGCAGACGCTGGCCGACCGTGAGCGGGTGCTGGGTACGGACCATCCCGACACACTGGGCTCCCGTAACAACCTGGCCGGCGCCTATGAGTCGGCGGGGGACCTGGACCGGGCCATCCCATTGTTCGAGCAGTCGCTGGCCGACCACGAGCGGGTGCTCGGCGCCGACCACCCTGGCACCCTGACCTCTCAGAACAACCTGGCCTACGCCTACTGCTCAGCGGGAGACGTGAGCCGGGCCATCGCCCTGTTCGAGCAGACACTGGCCGACCGTGAGCGGGTGCTGGGTACGGACCATCCCGACACACTGGGCTCCCGCATCAACTTGGCCAGTGCCTATCGGGCGACGGATGACCTGGGCCGGGCCATTCCCCTTTCGGAGCAGACACTGGCCGACTGCGAGCGGGTGCTCGGCACGGATCATCCCAGCACGCTGGCGTCTCGTAACAACCTGGCCGCCGCCTATCGGGCGGCGGGGAATCTGGGGCGGGCCATCCCGCTGTTCGAGCAGGCGCTGGCCGACTGCGAGCGGGTGCTGGGCGCCGACCACCTCGACACCTTGACCTCCCGCAACAACCTCGCCTACGTCTACCAGGCGGTGGGAGATCCGGGCCGGGCCATCCCGCTCTACGAGCAGACGTTGGCCGACTGCGAGCGGGTGCTGGGCGCCGACCACCCTACGACGAAGGTAGTACGGGGCAATCTGGAGGCGCTCAGGTAAGCCACCGCGCGGTCCTCCTGCACCGACAGCCTCTGCTCGCCGGCGAGCTCGTTGATGTGCCCGCCTTCGCGAAGCCGACGCAGGCCGGGGATGTGGTTGTACAGCCTCCCCGGACTGATGCCGAGCAGCTTCGCGATCTAGGTGGGCCGGTTCAGATCGCCTGGGAGCATGTTGCGTGATCTTCTCCACGGTGTACGCCGTCACAGAGGGGTCGCACCGGTAACTGCCGAATCAGGCCAGAGCCGTGGCGAACGGCACCGAGGGCTCTCCTGTGAGGTTCGTCGAACCTGACGGAGCGCTTGGGAGCTCGCCGACGATGAACCGGCGAGGTCACAGGTGGTCGAGCACGTAGTTGAAGGGGCGCGGGTGGTGTTTGCCGCCGGCCGCGCAGTCGCTGTCCGCGTTGTGCGGCCAGTAGAACAGCACGAAGCGCCGGTCGCAGAAGCGCCAGTCGTTCTGCTGTCCCGGCATGAGGGGTATGTCGAACGGCAGGAAGAAGTCCTGCCCACCCGCCTCCGCCACGTGACCGGGCCGTGGCGCCGGCCACTTCGGGCAGACCCCCTTCTTGTCCGCGAACCCGTCGAAGAAGATGGCCTTGCACCGGGTGCACTTGCGCCAGCCGGACTCGCGGTTCGGCCCAGGTACGCCGAACGGCAACTGGAAGATGAGGCCCGCGGCCTGATGGGCGCCGTACCGGGGCTCGTTCAGCAGTTGCCCGCCCTCGCCTATGACGATCGGGCGCTGTCGGCCTCGCGTCACGTTGCCCGGGCAGAGGCCGGCGTCGAGCGCGAAGAACAGCGCCTTGCATTCTCCGCAGGTGCGCCAGTCGGAGACACGCGGGCTGAGGGCCGCGTTCTCCCCCATCGCGAAGCGGGTGGTCGTTTTCTTGTTACCTCCGGCGATCTCGCCTCGACACAGAGAGAAGCCGGCGTTCGGTCCCGTCACCTCGGCTCTGGCCTCGTTGCCGCCGACGAAGGGGACCACCCATGAGTCTTGAGCGCCGTTCCCTCGTCGTCGAGACCGTAGACGATGAGTCCGGTCGTCCCGGTCACGATGCCGCCTTCGCTGCTCTTGGAGCCGAAGACGTCGGACTGGAAAGGGCCGATGGAGTCGGCGGGCAGCTGCGCGAACGCGCCGTGCGCGCGGGCGCCGCGTAACCGGCGAAGCGTGCGGCTCGTCGCGTTGTTCACCTTGATCACCGCCCAGCGCGATGCGTCCGCCAGGATCTTGGAGACGGTGTCGATGATCTCGGCGGTCGACTTGACCTCCTTGGCGATGTCCTGCATGGATACCACGATGGCCTCCTCGGTGCCCCAGCTCGTCCTCCGGACGCACGTCGGGGGGAGGCACGGCCGGCGGACAGCGCTCCAGGACGGTGGCTACCAGGCGCCGGGTTTGCCCGATCAGCCGACCCGGCATCTGCCATCAGGTCAGGGGTTTCCAGAAGGCGCAGCGGTGCTCGCGGGCGAGGTTCACCTCCCGGATCCCGTTCCGGCCGGTGGCGAGCGACAGCACCTGGCCGCCGGGCGCGTCGTAGGGCGGCCAGCCGGTCGCCCGGTCGCCGTTGGGGTCGCCGGTGTGGGCGAAGCGGGTCCAGTAGCCGATCATCTCGTCGGAGAGCCGCCGCTGCTCCGGTGACAGGTCATGGCCGGCGTATGCGCGCGAGAACAGGTACTGGAGCTCCCCCGCGTGGTAGGCGCCTGTCGGATAGCTCTGTGGGGAAGCCTCCTTGAACCACGGCGCCGTCCGGTCCGAGAACTCGTAGGCGAAGGTGGGCACGTACCGGCCCAGCAGCTCGTTCATCTCGACCGCGGGGCAGGCCCAGGCCCAGTCGGTGAGCGTGCTCGCCATCGCCCAGCTCGTCGAGCGCTTGTAGTCGCTCAGCGGGTAGCGGCGGATCACCTTCGCGGTCTGCCTGTCGTCCAGGCCCAGGAACGTGCCGAGCACCGCGGGGTAGTCCTTGGGGGCGATCGGGCCGCCCGCCTCGGCGTCGAAGCCGACCTGGAAGGTGACGTGCTCGTCCCGGGTGATGCCGTGCATGACCGGCACCTTCGCGAACTCGCCCGACCTGAGCAGGCGTACCGGATCCTGCGGAAGCACTCCGGCGCCGTAGGCCGGCGCGAGCCCGCGCGGGCCGACGGCCTTCAGCAGGACGGACACCGGCTTGGAACGCAGGCAGGCAGCCGCCGTGCGTAGGTCGGCGCAGCCGGCCGCGGCGGCGATCTCGACGGCCTGCCGCTCCGCCTGCGCCCGCGGCTTGGGACGCCAGGTCTCCGCGTCCGGTCCGGCCGTGCTCGGGGCCCACGGCCAGCGCAGGGTGCACGGCCCGCTCTGCATGATGACGCGTTGGAACAGCCCTCGCGATCCCGGGGCGGTCAGGTGGACACAGCTCGACATCCCGCCGGCGGACTCCCCGAAGAGGGTGACGTTGTGCGGGTCGCCGCCGAACGCCGCCGCGTTCGCCCGCACCCAGCGCAGCACCGCCTGCTGGTCCTCGATGCCGAAGTTGCCGGACCCGTGCCGGGCCGGGCCGCCGTTCAGCGCGGGGTGCGCCAGGAACCCGAGCGCGTTGAGCCGGTAGTTGAAGGTCACCACGATGACGTCGCCCTTGGCGGCCAGCCGTTCGGCGCCGTAGATCGCTCCGGAGCCGCCGAGGAAGCCGCCGCCGTGGATCCACACCATGACGGGCAGCTTCCCGGTGGTGCGCCTCGGCGTGGTGACGTTGAGGTACAGGCAGTCCTCGGCGGTGCTCGGCTTGTCGCCGATGAAGTCCATGACCTGGGCGCACGCGGGGCCGGGACGGAGGGCGGCGCGCACCCCCCTCCACCTGGCGGCGGGTCGCGGCGATCCCCATCTCAGCGGCCCTACGGGCGGCGCCGCGTACGGGATGCCCTGGAAGAGCCGGTGGTCGTCGCGCAGCACGCCGCGGACGAGGCCCGTCTCGACGCGGACCAGCGCCGGATCATCACCG
>NZ_JBSFGJ010000362.1:0-9500 GCF_053596515.1 Nonomuraea sp. NPDC001684 | reverse complement strand
CGGTAGTAGACCACGTCGTTCTCCCAGTCGAAGGCGTCCGCGCCGTAGAAGTCCTTGAAGTAGTCCAGGATGGCCGGCCAGTCGGCGGCCGGCTCACGACACCTCGCACTACTACGCCCGCGACGGCGTGGCGGCCAACGAGCTGATCCGGGAGGCGCTGCATCCCTACCCGGACGACCTGGTGATCGTGACGAAGGTGGGCGCGCTGGTCGAGGGCTCTGACCTCGCCCTGCCCGCCGAGGGCAAGACCGGCCTCACCCCCGACGGCCTGCGCCGCGGCGTCGAGGCGAACCTGCGCTCGCTCGGCGTGGACCGCCTCGATGTCGTCAACCTGCGCGTGGGCGACCTCGACCGCGCCGGGACGCCGCTCGCCGGTCCGCTGGAGACGTTGCTCGCGCTGCGTGAGGAGGGGCTGATCCGCCACCTCGGCGTCTCGAACGTGACACCCGCCGAGTTCGCCGAGGCCCGGAAGATCGCGCCGATCGTCTGCGTCCAGAACCTCTACAACCTGGCCAGGCGCGAGGACGACCCGCTGGTGGACGCCTGCGCCGAGGCGGGCATCGCGTACGTGCCGTTCTTCCCGGTCGGTGGGTTCCGGCCGCTCACGGCCGAGCGCCTGGACGCCGTCGCCGCCCGCCACGGCGCGACCGTGCCGCAGGTGGCGTTGGCCTGGCTGCTGGCCCGGTCGCCGAACATCCTGCTCATCCCCGGCACCGGCTCGCTCGCCCACCTGGAGGAGAACGTCGCCGCCACGTCCCTGCGGCTGACCGACGAGGACCTGGCCGACCTCGCCGACCAGGCGCACTGACCACGGAGTCCGAAGGACCACGACAGGTGTCGGCCGATGACTCCTGGCTGACTCTCGGCGACCACGGGAGCGCGCCGCGCATCGCCCTCACCGAGGGCGACACACACGTGCTCGCCGTAGCCGCTGTAGGACGGCCCGGGCCGGAGCGATCGTGGGTGGGCAGGCGCGGGCTTGTCGCTGATCGTTCCGGGTCGGGGTCAGGGGTAGCTGATCCACTCCAGGAAGAGGGTGTCGTTGTCGCGGATGACGAGCCTCTTCCTGCCGCCTTCGATGCCGTTGGCGGACACGCGGCCACTGTTGTCGAAGTCGCCCACCGCGCTGCACTTGATATCGCCGTGGTCCGGCCCGCCGTATCTCTGGAACACCCAGTAGCGATTCCGGTTTCCCCACTTGATGGTGATGCTCTTCCACATCTCGTCTTGACGGCCGACCCAGGGAACCCACATGGAACCGGTCCATTGACGGCCGGCTGGGACGGTGAAACGGATGTCCTGGTTCTCCCCGTCGTTGATCTGTACGTCGCGCGTCGTCTGGTTCACCACTTCCCTGATGTCGGTCATCTCATTGATGGTGGGATCGTGCCAGTCGGGCCAGGGGCCGGTGCCGCACGGGGAACTGGTCGCCGTGGCGCCGGCGGGTGAGGCGGCCATGAGAAGCGTGCCCGCGAGAACCGCCGCCATGGAAAGGCTGAGGGTTCGGCGGAATGCCTGCAGGTGAGCCGGGGCGGCCGCGTGTGGGGAGGGGCGGGGGCCGGTCAGTGCGGGATGGTGTCCCGGTGGGTGGCCAGCCAGGCGTCGAACGTCTGCAGTCGCGGATTGAGTGCACGCAGCAGCTCGAAGTCGATGAGCTCGGCGATGTCGGGAGCGGCCGCGACCAGGTACTGGAGCATGTTGCCGACCTCGCCCGCGCCCGGGAACCCCGCGGCCCGGATCATGTCGGGGCTGACCGCCTGGTACGTGACGGGCTCGCCGAGCGCCTGGCTCAGCGCGGCGGCGTACTGCGCGCCGGTGAGCACGGCCCCGGCGACGCTCACCCGCCTGCCGGCCATCCCGTTCCCCTGGCGGAAGATCCCCAGCGCGGTCCTGCCGACGTCCTCCGCGGCCTGCGCGGCCACCCTCGCCTCGCCGAACCCGAGCGGCAGCACCAGCGCGCCCGTCTCGTCACGCCGGGGCGCGAACATGTCCCGGAAAGCCTCGTAGTACACGTTCGCCTGCAGGAAGGTGGTGGGCACGCCCGACTCCAGGAAGAAGCGGTCGGCCTCGGCCTTGCCGTCGGCGTGCGGCACCTTGTACGTGCCCCCGAAGCTCGGCGTCCCGTCGTCCGGACGGAAGTAGCCGCGGGTGTCGGACAGCGTGGACCACACGAAATGCCGGACGCCGGCCTCCCGGCCCGCCCGCGCGGCGTTGCCGGCCTGCTCCCGCTCCTTGGTGGTCGCGGGCCGTGCCCGCTCCTCCTCGGGCGTGCGCGGCTCCCAGAAGTTCGTCACCACGAAGGCGCCGTGCGCGCCGTCGAAGGCCCTGCGCAGGCTGCCCGCGTCGTCGAGATCGGCTGCCACGACCTCGGCCCCCAGGGCGGCCAGCTCCCTGGCCCGCGCCGAACCCGGGTCCCGGGTCAGGGCTCGCGCGGCGAACCGCCCGCCGCGATCGTCGAGGATCGCGCGGACCAGCCCGCCTCCTTGCGCCCCGGTCGCGCCCACCACGGCGATGATCTGCTGCTCGCTCACGGAAACGGTCCTCTCATGCGGTCAGGTTGATGTATCAACCCGGCCCACCATACAGCGCCAGGTTGATACGTCAAGCAACCGGTAGAGTGGGCGTCATGGGATGGGAGCAGGACATCGGCGAGGCCGACCGGATGTGGCGCACGTACATCGAGATGGCCAAGCACCTCGGCTCACACCTGCAGCAGCACCTGCAGCGCGAGTGCGACCTGTCCGCGGCCGACTTCGAGGTCCTGGTCCGGCTCACGGAGTCGGAGCGGCGGGAGATGCCCGTCGCGGAGGTGGCCGCCGCGACCCAGTGGGAGAAGAGCCGCCTGTCCCACCAGCTCACCCGGATGGCGCAGCGCGGGCTGGTCGAGCGGGTGGACGCCGACGACCGCCGCTATCCCGACGTGCGGCTCACCGACAAGGGCTCCGCGGCGATCGACAAGGCCGTCCCCGAGCACACCGAGCTGGTGCACGCCCTGTTCATCGACGTGCTCGGCCCCGAGCGGCTGGCCGCTTTCGCGCAGGCGTGCGCCGACGTGCTCCGCGCGCTCGACGAGCACCGGGAGCGGGACTGCTCGTTGTGATCACGCTCCCGCCGCCGGCGGAACCGCCGCGGTGGTCAGTCTGCGACGGCTTTCCAGTTCCAGGTGAGCCCGTAGGACGCGCTCAGCGCCAGCAGACCCGGGCCGACAGCGCCGAGGTTGAGGAAGCGGCCCTGCGCGTCGTACTGGCCCACCGCCGTCGGTTGCGAGGCGTGCCTGTCGGCCGGCGGGGTGCAGAACATGTAGCCGCCGTCATTGGGACGGAATTCGTTCAGCGTGAGCAGGTTGCCGTCGCCGACCCCGGGGTTGGTGGCCGTTGAATTGACATACAGTCCCTTGTGGACCAGGTAGTAGCAGTAATAATCCTCGGTCTTGTCGGCGTATACGGGCATGAATTCTTCCGCGGAATCGTCGCTGTCGGGTTCGAGCGCCACCGGCGTGCCCGGTTCCGGATCGGAGTCCTGTACGGTCATGGCCGATCCCGCGCCGGTGACGATCTCATCGACGTCCAGCGCCTCGTTCTCGGCGTCCTGGAGGAACCAGCGCTGGTCGGGGTCGAATTCGTCGGCGAGGTCACGACCCACCAGTTCTTCGCCGTCAGCGCGATCCAGGGCGGTCAACGCCTGGCCGGTGGCCTTGTTCAGCAATATCCAGGTGCCGTCCCCCATGTCGAGCAACCGCCACAGCTGGGAGTCGCCGTCGTCGGAGCCCTGGAGAATCACCGGCGCGTCGGCGACTCCGAATTCCTGGCCCAGATAGGTACGCGTGAAGCTGTGCAGCACGCGATAGTGTCCCGGGTCGTCACCGGCGGCCAGGAACCGGAAATTGTGCGCGCTCTGCTCGGACCGGGCGAACGTCCTGGTCTTGAGGCGGCTGCTGCCGGGCCGCGTCCCCGCACCCGAAGGGTAGGGGGAGCGGGTGCTGGAGGCGCTTCTGAGATTCTGCGTCGTTCGCGGAACGGCCTTCGCCTGCCGCGCCGGTTGGGACGTCGTGCACCGCGGGTCCTCGGTGAGATAGGAGAAGTCGTATTCGACGGGAAGGTGGTCCGACATCTCGAAGTCGGTCATCGGCGTCCCGAACCCGTACCCCCTGTAGAGCGCCGGGGTGACGCCGTTCTGGGTGACGGCGTAGTCGATGGTGCGTCCCGTGACGGGCCGGGTGGGCCCGCTGGAGGGCAGTACGTCGAACTGACGGGAGTCGTCGCCTAGGGCGGTCAACAATCCTGTCTGCCCATAAGCCTCCATGTTGTAGTCGCCGAGGACCACCCAGCGCAGCGGCTGCCCGTTCGGGCCGGCGTTCTCCATACGACTCCTGATGTTCCGCAGCATCGTGACGTTGTCCGTGCCGCCTGCCGCGGCCCCGTGCCAGGTGAAGTAGACGACCCCGCAATAGTTGACGCCGAGCGCGGGACGGGACTTGCCCTCGTGAACGCCGTTCCGGGTCGCTCCGGGGACGACGAATATCTCGTCCCTCCGGACACTTCGCCGGGTCCAGACGGCCAGATTGATCTTCTCCGGGTTGCCGGAACCGGTGTCGACGTTCGTGTTCAGCCAGTAGAGGTAACCTCCGCGGCGGCCCCCACTGGTTCGGCTGAGCCAGATCTCCTCGACGGGAGGCGCGTTCGTGCTGCCGTCGCGCATCCTCTTGACGTAGTCGGTCTGCGCGATCGTGTCCTTGCCCCAATAGTGCCGGTCGGCGGGATAGCCGGTCTCCTGCAGGGCCAGGAGGTCGTTCTCCCTGGGAGGACTCTCCCGGGTGTGCAGAGCGGGCAGCGCGGTCGCGTACCTGTCGCCCTGTCGCGGTGAGGACGCGCCGGCCATGTTCCAGGTGGCCGCCTTGATGTCGACGAGCTGTGGGTCGCGTGGGGGAAGCTCGCCGCCGGTGTCGCGGAGGAACAGCGACTGCCGGTGTCCCACGTCGAGGGCGGCCACTCCGTTGCCCTGGTAGTTCAGGGTCTCCCGCCCGGTCCAGTCCGTGATCGCCTGCCCGTTCTGGCTCAGGGGCAGGAACGCGCGTGGGTCGGAGCCGTCCGATCCGAACTGGAAGGCGGTGCCGGCCTGGGCGCCGTACGGCCGGTACGGCTCGAACGGCCCGCCGGCGGTGGTCTGCTTGCTCAGCGTGTTGTCGTAGAAGACGTTCTGCGGCCCGGAGGAGCCGGCCCACTTGCCCGCCTTGGGCCCGGCCGCCCACCAGATCGGATACCAGGTGCCCGCGTCCATCTCACCGCCCTCGCCACCGCAGTTGGCGGAGCAACTGGCCGAGCGGTGCTCGTAGGGGACTCGCACCGTGTTCTGCTCGAACAGGTTGTCGTGCTCCCAGCCGCCGTGCAGGTTCAGGTCGGAGTCGAGGTCGTTGCGGAAGGCGACGTTGCCGCCCGCCGACCACTGGAAGGTGAAGTGGCGCAGGCCGCGGCTGAGGTTGTGCGCCCACAACGAGTCCCACACGCGGCTGCCACGCAGGTAGCCGTTGCCGCCCTTGCCCTTGTTCCAGGCGCCGTCGAAGCTGTTGCGCTCGATCTGCAGGTTGCGCGCCACCTCGGTGACGATCGGGTGTGAGCCGGTCATCGTGGCCTTGAGCCCGCGCGCCCAGCTGTTCGCCGCCCACTTGAACACGATGCCGTGCATGGCGTACTCGGGCGCCAGGTTGCCGTAGTTGTGCACGGCCTGCTCGGGAGCGAGCGCGTACGTCTCCTGGCCGCCGATCTTCGGCAGGCCGTTCATGTCCTGGGTGAAGGAGAAGTCTTCGAACCCGACGCCCTCGACCACCTTCAGCGGCGTGACCTTGCTGGCGTACGGGGTGCCGTTGCCGTTCAGCGGTTCGGAGCCGTCCGATTCGGAGTTCACCGGCAGGTCCCACCTCAGCGGCCGGTCCAGCGTGATCGTCTTGGCCGTGGCGTCCATGCGGCTGAGCCGGAACATCTCCTGCCGCATGTGGAGCGCCTCGATCATGCTCTGCTCGGTGATGCCCTGCTGCGCGTAGAACTTCCTGCTGTTGGCCGCGCCCACCCAGACATAGCCGCCGGGCCTGAACCTGGTCATGTCGGCCTTCGCGTCCAGCCGCACGACCGTGCCTCCCGCCCGTGCCGAGAAGCCCGGGTCATCGGCCGCGGCGGCCACCTTGAAGCCGGAGACCCAGTGCTGGTTGACGCTGCCCTCGTACAGGTCCTTGCGCATGGGCAGGCTGGAGGCCAGCTCCCAGTCGTCCTTGTACCGGGTCGCCACCTCCCGGGTCTGGACGCGGAACATGCCACGCCCGGGCCAGATCCAGCCGCCGTTGCCGATGTCGGGGGCGGTGCCGGCGATCATGCTCTCCTGGTCCCACCGGCCGTTGATCACCTGGTCGTAGCGGGTCTGGAGGCCAGGCCTGAACACCAGCCGGGTGCCGCCGTCGCCGGAGCCCTTGCCTCGTAGGATCAGAAATCCGGCATCTACGTAGATCTGCCGGGTGATGTCGATCCGGCCTGCCGGTAGCTCGATGAGCGAGAGCCGGTTGAAGTTGGCGTTCGGCGAGCAGTCGTCCTTGATGTGGTCGATCGCCTTCTGCAGTCCGGCGGTGTCGTCGGTCCCGTCGTCCGCCGTCACCTTGTAGGAGGAGGCGAGCTCTTCCGGCGAGATGCGGCAGGAGGCGTCGTCGGTCAGATCCGCATCGCCCTCAGGCAGCTCCTGGCCTCCTCGGTATCCGGCGCGGGACCAGTCCGGCAGTCCGGCCGGCGGGGTTGTGCGGTTGCTGTGACTCAGGTCAGGGCCGGACGCTCCAGGCCCGGCCCACGGCGGGTCCTCCACCGCGGCAGGTGCGGTCACGGACGTCGGGGAGGCGGAGGCCCCCCACGCCGCCGGGGTGCCGCCCGGCGACGACAACGAGAGCAGCAGGACGGACATCATGGCCGCCGCTGGTCGGACCATTCTCATGTGATCTCTCCGAGAAGGACGCGGACGCCGGGAGCCGGCGTCGGTGACGATGACGTCGTCCGGCTGCGCGTTCGCCGGCTTCACCACTGCGGGGCCGACGGCGTGGGCATCGCCGCGAAGTCGTAGACCTTCTTCCACAGCACGCCGCTCCTGCCGCCGGCCGAACCGTTGATGACGTAGTAGAGATCGGTTCCGGCCACCACGGCCAGCGGGGTTCTGCCGGGGGAGAGCGCGAAGCTGTTCTCCTCGTAGTAGCCGCTCCACCCGCCGTCGCGCGAGATCAGGTAACTGCCGATGGTGTTGTCACGGTCCTCGGTGATGGTGATGACGCCGTAGCCGCTCCGGGAGAGCGCGACGGACGGGCCGTTCCTCGTGTAGCCCGGGGTGCCTGTCGCGTAGACCCGGAACGGATTCGTCCAGTTGCCGGTCCCGTACCGCTGCCGCGACATGTACACGTAGTTGTCGGTGCCCGTGAAGGCGAGCACGACCTGGTTCCAGGGAGCGGGGTCGCCGTTGGCGCCCACCTGGGCGGCCAGTCCCGGCGCGTCCTTGCTCCGCGCGCCCGGCACGACGCTGGGCGAGCTGTAGGTGCCGGTGTCGCCGTTGTAGTACATCGTCCAGATGTCGTCGGTGGACTGGCTGTTCCAGGCGAGCATGAAGGAGTTGCCGGGCAGCGCGGCAGCCGCCACGGGCTCGGTGTCGGTGGTGCGCGTGTCGTTGGGGATCCTGGTCCAGCTGGGCAGGGTGGCGGGTAGCTGGTAGCTCGGGCTGAGCTGGACGCGGTGCTGGTAGACGTGGCCCTCGGTGCCGGTGTGGAAGATCCGGAAGTTGCCGCGGCCCCCGTCGTCCGTCCAGATCACCCGCGGCGGCGTCCATGTCTGCGCGTTGGGCAGCGAGTACGCGGGCCCGTTGTTCAACGAGATCCAGATGGAGTCGTTGTCCGCGCCGCGCCAGGCGTGCAGGATGTTGCCGCGGTCGTCGCGCGCCTCTCCCGGAGTGGACCTGCTGGTGATCTGCCCGCCGGCGTAGGTCACCGGCTGCCAGTCGGACCCCTCACCGGGGAAGCCCCAGGAGCTGATCGAGGCGCCGCCGTCGTCGGCCGAGGCCGGCGCCGTCATTCCACCGGCGGAGGCGATCAGCGACACGGCCGCGATGAACAACCTCTTCTTGACGAACATCTCTTCTCCCGCATCGTCTCTCGAATCGACGGCCGTCGCGCCGTTGGCCCGGCGGTGACTCATGGACCGTCGTTACAGAGACAAAGTGCGGGAGGCCGCTCGTGACATGACGCTCGTCACATCACCGTCCCGCTCGCGGACGACGGCGGGGCCGCGGATGCTCAGGCCGTGAGCGCCGCGCCTTCGAGCAGCGTGGTGCGGATCTGCTTGCGTGAGGAGATGCCGAGCTTCGCGAAGACCTTGCGCAGGTGCCATTCGACGGTGTGCGGGCTGATGAAGAGCTGAGCGCCGATCTCGGGGTTCGTCAGCCCGTCGCCGGCCAGGCGCGCTATCTGCGCCTCCTGGGCGGTGAGAGTGGCGCGTGCCTCGACGGTGCGCCTGCGTACCGTCTCACCGGTGGCCTGGAGCTCGCGCCGGGCGCGTTCCGCGAACGCCTCGGCCCCCATGTCGCCGAGCAGCTCGTATGCGATGCCCAGCTGCTCGCGTGCGTCGAGGCGGCGGTTCTCCCGGCGCAGCCACTCGCCGTAGAGCAGCCGGGTGCGGGCGAGCGTCGTCCGGACCTCGGTGCGGCCGAGCCGCTCGATCGCCTCGCGGTAGAGAACGTCGGCGTCCGCTCCGTCGCTCACCTGGGCCCGTACGCACGCCGAGGTCCCGAGGGCCCAGTCGGTGCCGCTGGCTCGGGCCATCTCGTCGAGTCGCCAGGCGACCTCGGCCGCCCGGGCGGGCCTTCCACTCCGGACGGCGGCCTCGACGAGTTCGACCGTGGACCTGATGGCCGTCCCGCCGAGCTCCTGCGGGTGCTCGAAGGCTCGCTCGGCGGCGACGTACGCCTCCTCGTACCGGCCGAGGCCGTTGCAGAGCACCGCGCTCGCCCATTGGGTGGCGGTCACCACCTTGCCTTCCCCCTGAATGGCCGGGTCCCGCGTGATCGCTGCGCTCACCTGACGGGTCGCGGCCTCTCGCCCTCTCCACGGCTCAAGGATCAGGGCCGCGTACTGGGCCAGGTAGCGGCTGCCCGTCACCTCGCCGATCGTCACCGCCTCGGCGACCAGCGCGTCGGCCAGGGCGAACTCGCCGGCGAGGACCCTGTTCGACACGAGCATGTGGAGGGCTGAGGGCAGCACCGACAGTGCGCCCGCCTCGCGTGCCAGATCGACCAGTCTCGCGGAGAGCACCGACCAACTGTCGAAGTCCCAGACGTTATGGGCCATCCGGGACGCGAACGGCAGCCAGCCAAGGCCCTGTTCCCTGGAGACCCCTTCGGCGCGGAAGGACTCCAGGGCCCGCAGCACCATCGGTTGCCGAACAGGGCGGCGCCGGACCGGGCGTCCATCAGATAGGCGGCCCGGCCGTACA
>NZ_JBSFGJ010000361.1:0-9531 GCF_053596515.1 Nonomuraea sp. NPDC001684 | reverse complement strand
CCTCGGCACCGGTCCGGGGGTCCAGCTCGTCCGCCTCGACACCGAATGGACGGCCACCGCCAGGGCCATGCTCCCGTGTCTGGATCACCGGGTGCTCAAGGGTCAACCGACCGTAAAGTAGAGCCATGAGCGGAACGCAGATGCAGAAGGTCGTGCCGCCGCGTCTGCTCGTGCCGTACCTGTCGGGCAAGCGCACGGTGATCTCCGGCTACGTCTACCGGGTCCAGGACTGCGTCAGGCTGACCACGCCGGCGGCCCTCTACTACGGCCTCGACCTGTCCTTCGACGGCTCGGAGCTGTTCCCCGAGGTGCCTGAGCTCTACCTGATGCGCTGGCACGCCCGCGACGTCGACACCTACGCGGTGCCCTACGGCCCGCACATGGGGGGCGACTGGAGCGACGTGCCGCCGTTCGCCGGCAACGGGTTCACCACCTCGCCCGACCACGTGGTGCCGCAGTTCCACACCGTCCCGATGCCGATCCCGGCGGGGGCGGAGATCGTCCACGTCACCGACGAGGGCGAGCGGCCCTTCGCCGGCTACGACGGCCTGACCTGGCGGCCCGCCGCATGAGCGAGGAGATCACGCCGGTCGCCTCCGGCTTCGTGGCCCGGTTCGGCGAGCGTACGCTGCCGGCCGCGCTCGGCCCCGACAACGACCAGGTGGTGCTGTTCAGCGAGGTGGAGCTCGACGGCTTCGAGCCCGCCTCGGGCTACTGGCGGCGGGTGGTGGCCAGGTCGCGGTTGGAGTGGCTGGTGCTCGTCCGCACCGTCGGCGCCTTCGGCGGCGAGCCGTGCATCGTCCTCGACGAGGACGACGACGGCCTGCACATCGCCTACACCGGCCACAGCGGCATGAAGGCCGAGGCGCTCGGCTACTGGATGGTCGACCACGGCGCCTACGAGGTGGTCGTGCCGCGCGAGGAGGTCTTCTCCATCCGCGTCGAACGCATCCCCGTGCCCTAGGCGGTCAGCCCAGGGCACGGTAGCGGGCCAGGCGGGCCGCCAGGCGGTCGGCCGGCGGCGCCTCCAGCAGCTTGGCGATCTCGTGCTCCAGCGCCCGCCCCACGCGCTCACAGAACTGCCTGGGCTCGTAGGCGGCGTCCGGCAGCTCAGGGATCACCCGGTCGACGATGCCGTCGCGCCGCAGGTCGGTGGCCCGGATGCGCTGGGCCTGGGCGATCTCGGGGGCGAAGTCGACCGACCGGTAGAGGATGGCCGAGGCGCCCTCCGGCGGCAGCGGCGACAACCAGGCGTGCTGCGCGCACAACACCCGGTCGGCCGGCAGCAGCGCCAGCGCCGCCCCGCCCGCGCCCTCGCCGAGCAGCAGGCACACGGTCGGCGCGTCGAGGGTGACCAGCTCGGCCAGGCAGCGGGCGATCTCGGCGGCCAGCCCGCCCTCCTCGGCCGACTTCGACAGGTCGGCCCCCGCGGTGTCGACCACGGTGACCAGCGGCAGCCCCAGCTCGGCCGCCAGGCGCATGCCGCGCCTGGCCACCCTGAGCCCGGCCGGGCCGAGCGGCGAGCGCCGGCGCTGTCTTCGCCGGTCCTGGCCGAGCACCACGGCGGGCGCCGACCCGAACCTGGCCAGCGCCAGCACGAGCCCCGGCTCGTTCTCACCGGCGCCGCTGCCGCTGAGCGGCGTCACGTCGGTGGCGGCCAGCTTGAGCAGCGTGCGCACGCCCGGACGGTCGTCGCGGCGCGAGCGGGTGATCGCCTCCCACGCCTCCACCGGCCGCAGGTCCTCCGCGGGCGGCTCGCCCGCCTCGACGCCGGTACGCGCGGCGCACAGCACGGAAAGGGCCCGGATCGCGACCCTGCGGGCGTCGTCGGCCGACACGACGGCGTCGACCAGGCCGTGCTCGTAGAAGTTCTCGGCCACCTGGACGCCCTCGGGAAAGGGGTAGCCGTGCAGCGCCTCGAACACCCGCGGCCCGAGGAACCCGATCAGCGCCCCCGGCTCGGCCGCCGTGACGTGCCCGAGCGAGCCCCAGGAGGCCAGCACGCCGCCCGTCGTCGGGTGGCGCAGGTAGACGACGTACGGCAGCCCGGCCGCGCGATGCTCCTGCACCGCGACGGTGATCCGGACCATCTGGACGAACGCCAGCGCCCCCTCCTGCATCCGGGTGCCGCCCGAGGCCGGGGCGGCCAGCAGCGGCAGCCGCTCACGCGTGGCGCGCTCGACCGCGGCCGCGATGCGGGTGGCCGCGGCGACCCCGACCGACCCCGCCATGAAGGAGAACTCGCAGACCACGACGGCGACCCTGCGGCCGTCGAGCAGCCCCTCGCCGGTGATCACCGACTCGTCGTAGCCGGACTTCACGCGGGCCGCGGCCAGCTCCTCGGCATAGGAGGAGCCGGGCTCCGCCGGATCGGCGGGCGGCGCGTCCCACGACTTCCACGACCCCCTGTCGAGGACCGCTTCGATCAGTGTGCGCGCGTCCGGACGGCTCACTATCGCTCCTAACGATCAACCGATGATGCCATGGTGACGCACGAGGGTACATGCCGGAGCCGGGAATTGCCGATCATCCCTCCCGCTCTTCGAGCCAGGCGAGCACGGCCTCGCCGTCCTGGCCGAGCGCGGGGGGCGCGGTGTGCTCGGCCGCGGGCAGGCCGTCGAAGCGCAGCGGCGGCCCGGGAAGCTCGATCGGGCCCAGCACGGGGTGGTCCACCTGGACCAGGAGGCCCTGGGAGCGGGTCTGCTCCCAGGCGTAGACCTCGTCGATCGACCTGATCGCGCCCGCGGGCACGCCGGCCTCGCCCAGCCTGGCCAGCCAGTGGGCGCGGTCGTGGTCGGCCAGGGCCTTCTCCATGTCGGCGATCAGCTCGTCCCGGTGTGCGAATCTCTGCCTGTTGGTCGCATATTTCGCCACATCAGGGTCGATGTCGAGTAGCTTGGCGACCTTCTTCCACTGGCCGTCGTTCGCCACGGCGATCTGCAGCATGCCGTCGGCGCAGCGGAAGGCGCCGTAGGGGGCGATGGAGGCGTGGTGGTTGCCGTTGGCGCCGGGGACCTGGCCGCCGACCGTCCAGGCCGTGCCGTGGTAGGAGTGGACGCCGGTGACCGCGGCCAGCAGGGACGTGCGCACCACCCGGCCCCGGCCGGTGCGCTCGCGCTCGTACAGGGCCGCCGCCACACCGTACGCGCCGTGGATGCCGGCCAGCAGGTCGGCGATCGAGGCGCCCACCCGGTACGGCTCCTCGCGCGAGGGCCCGGTCAGCGACATCAGCCCCGCCTCGCCCTGGGCGATCACGTCGTAGCCCGGCCGGCCGCCCTCGGGCCCGTCGTGGCCGAACCCGGTGATCGACAGGACGACCAGGCGCGGGTTGAGCTCGTGCAGGCGCTCGACGGGGAAGCCGAGCCGGTCGAGCACGCCGGTGCGGAAGTTCTCGATCAGCACGTCGCTCTGCCGGACGAGCCGCTCGATGAGCTGCCTGCCCTCGGCGGACTTGAGATCGACCGCGATGGACTGCTTGTTGCGGTTGGCCGCCAGGAAGTAGGTCGAGATGTCGTGGTCGGGCCCCACGAAGGGCGGCCCCCATCCGCGCGAGTCGTCACCCCCGTCCGGATGCTCCACCTTGATCACCCGGGCGCCCAGGTCGCCGAGCATCTGCGCGGCGTGCGGCCCCGCCAGGGCCCTGGACAGATCGAGGACGACGACGTCGCCGAGGGGTCCGAGCAAGGTCAACCTCCAGCTTGCGTTGGGCCGGAAGAATATTCTCTCAGGCGGCCGTCCACCATCGCCTACCCTGGTCCGGTGAAATCCCTGGCCCGCCGCATCCAGGCCCTGCCGCCCTCCTGCGGGCCCGTCCGCCTGGTGGCCGTCGACGGCCCGGCGGGCTCGGGCAAGACCACGTTCGCCGGCCGGCTCGGCGCGGCGCTCGGCTGCCAGGTGATCCACAGCGACGACTTCCCCGTCCACTGGGACGACGGCCCCGGCGCCTGGTTCCGGCTGCTGGACGAGCAGGTCCTGCAACCGCTGCGGCACGGCCGCCCGGCCGGTTTCCGCCGGTACGACTGGGTGCGCGAGCGCTACGCCGACCAGGTCTCCGTGCCGGCCGCGCCCGTGCTGGTCGTCGAGGGCGTCGGCACCGCCCGCCGGTCGGCCGCCCGGCTGCTGGCCTTCACCGTCTGGGTGGAGGCCCCCGAGGCCGTGCGGCTGCGGCGCGTCCTCGACCGCGACGGCCCCGAGCTCGAACCCCGGTGGCGGCAGTGGTTCGCCGCCGAACGGGCCTGGTTCGCCGCCGACCGCACCCGCGAGCGCGCCGATCTCGTCGTCGAGACGTGAACCGGGTCGCCCTCCCGCCCGACTGAACAGGGTGACGGAAGGACGACATGACAGATGAGCTGCTCGTCGTACGCGCCCAGCTGGGCGAGCGCGCGGCGATCGCCGAACTCGTACGCCGCTGGCACACCCCGGTCTGGACCTACGTCCGGCGCATGCTGGACGCCGAGCGGGCCGACGACGTCGCCCAGGAGATCTGGGCGGCCGTCGTGCGCGGCCTGCCCCGGCTGCACGCGCCCGGACGGTTCGCGCCCTGGCTGTTCACCATCGCCCGCCGGGCGGTCACCGACCGCCTGCGCGAGGAGTACGCCAGGGCGGAGGGCGCGGCCGAGCCGGAACCGGTGACCGAGGACCCCGCCGAGGCCGTCGTCGACCGCGCCGGCCTGCTCGCCGCCCTGTCCGCCCTGCCCCCTCCCGAGCGGGAGATCCTCGTCCTGCACTACCTGGAGGACCTGCCGGTCGAGGAGTGCGCCCAGATCTGCGGCATCCCCGCCGGAACCGTCAAGTCCAGACTCAGCCGCGCCCGCCGCCTCCTGGGCGACCACCTGAAGGAGATCGACCATGACCGATGAGCCGCGCCTGACCGCCGACCAGATCATCGAGCGCCTCGAACCGTCGCTGTCGCCGTGGCGGCGCGTGCGCGCGCTGACCGCCCTGCTCGCCGGGGCCGCCGGGACGGTCTTCGTCTGCGCCCTGTGGTGGACCGAGCCCGGCCCGCTGCCCGGCCGCACCCACCTGGCCTTCGCCGCCCTCACCGCGTTCTGCCTGGCCTGGGCCTGCTACGGCGGCTGGCTGAGCACGCGCAGAACGCCGCTGTTCGCCCGCGACCGGGTGATCGCCGGCTGGATCGCCCTGGCGGCGGCCCTGCTCACCACCGCGCTCGTCGCCGCCGTGGCCACCGGCGCGCTGGCGCTCGGGCTGGCGTTCGTGGCGGCGAGCGCCGTGCTGACCGGGCAGGCCCACGCGCGGCGGGCGCGGCTGCTGCGGCTCAAGCGGGATCTAGGTGGGTGACGTCGTTGAACGCCACCACCTCGAACCCTCCGCCCGCGGCCCGCCAGACCGACACCGACGCGTTCAGCACCGGCGCGAAGCGCAGGACGTCGGCCAGGTCGGCGTCGTCCCGCCCGGCCATGACGTGCCGCAGGCCCAGCACCACCGAGTCGTGGGCGACGATCAGCACCCGCCGCCCGTCCGCCGCCGCGCGCAGCCCGTGCAGGAAGTCCTTCAGCCGGGCCACCACGTCGGCCAGCGACTCGCCGCCGGGCGGACGGTAGGCGTAGGGGCCCTCGGCCCGCATCCGCCGCACCTCGCCGGGGAACCGCTCGCCGATGGCGGCCAGGTTGAACCGGGCGAAATCGCCCGACTCCTGGTCTCTGAGCCGCTCGTCCACGGTGACCGGCAGCGCGCCGGCGCCCCAGGTCTCCTGGGCGGCCTTCCAGGTGTCGAGGGCCCGCAGGTAGGGGGAGCACCACACCTCCTCGGGCGCCTCGCCGGCGGGCAGCCCGGCCAGCATCCGGCCGAGCGCCCGCGCCTGGAGCAGGCCGAGGTCGGTCAGCGTCACCTCGTGGTCGCCCCGCTCGTAGACCAGTGGCCGGTCGCCGGCCTGCGCGTGCGCCAGGTTCGCCTGGCTCTCCCCGTGGCGTACGGCGACGATCCGCGAAGGTCCCATGGCCGCCATCCTCGCATCCGGACGCCGTACCTCGCCGAAGCCGCCGGAGCGGGCCGTCGTAGGGTGATCCTCATGACTGAAGTCGCATTGCTCGGGACCGGGCTCATGGGCGCTCCCATGGCCCGCAACCTGCTCAAGGCCGGCCTGCCGGTCAGGGTGTGGAACCGCACGCGGGACAAGGCCGAGCCGCTGGCGGCCGACGGCGCCGTCGTGGCCGGCTCCCCCGCCGAGGCGGTCGAGGGCGCCGACGTGATCGTCACGATGCTCAGCGACGGCGACGCCGTGCACGACGCGATGACCGCCGCCGCGCCCGCGCTGCGCCCCGGCCAGGTGTGGGCGCAGATGAGCACGGTCGGCGTGGCGGCGGTCGGCCGCCTGGCCGCCCTGGCCGCCGAGCACGGGCTGACCTTCGCCGACGCGCCCGTCCAGGGCACCAGGCAGCCGGCCGAACAGGGCACGCTGCTCATCCTGGCGGCCGCCCCCGAGCCGGCCCGGCAGGCGCTCGCCCCGGTGTTCGACGCCGTCGGCGCGCGCACCCTGTGGCTCGGCGAGGACGGCGCCCAGGGCACCGGCACCAGGCTCAAGATGGCCGCCGTCAGCTACGCCATCTCGATGACCGGCATCGTGGCCGAGGCCCTGGCCCTGGCCAAGGGGCTCGGCGTCGACCCCGGCCTGGTGCGCGAGGTGATCACCGGCGGCCCGCTGGACAACGTCTACTTCCAGGCCAAGTCGAAGGCCATCCTGGAGGGCGACCTGGAGCCGTCCTTCACCGTGCACAACGCCGAGAAGGACACCCGGCTGATCACGGAGGCGGGCGAGTCGGCCGGGGTGCGGCTGGACATGGTGGCGGCGGCCGGCGAGCGCCTGCGCCGCGCCGAGGCGCAGGGGCACGGCGACCAGGACATGGTGGCCACCTACTTCGCCAGCTTCGACGAGGAGTAGCCCCCGCCGGTTCCCTACAGTTCGTCCACCTCCGCGAACGTCCTGCCGCCGGACAGCCTCGGGTAGCCGGGGCCGCGGTCGAAGAAGCGGTCAGCGGGCGGGCGGAGGCGGGCGCGGAGCTCGGCGGTGCCGCGTTCGTCGATGCGGTCGCCGTCCAGGACCACGCCGTAGTCGCCCAGGGCGCCGGCGATCGAGACCTTGCCGTCGCGGACGTCGGCCGCCACCGCCCGCGGGTCGCGGTCGTAGGGGGAGCCCCAGCCGCCGCCGCCCGTGGTGCGGATGCGGATCAGGTCACCGGCCTGGACGGGGTGGTCGTCCACCAGGCCGTCCATCTCCTTGCCGGCGATCTCCACCCGGAACGGACGCCCGGCCAGGCCGCCGTTGACGCCCCAGCACGACAGGATCGACCGGTCGGCGATCGACATGTACGACGCGTCCCTGAGCATCCTGATGTGCTTGTCGTAGCCCAGGCCGCCGCGGAACATGCCGGGGCCGCCCGAGTCGCAGGCCAGCCCCAGCCGCTCCACCCGGAACGGCCAGCGCGCCTCGGCGAACTCGACCGGGATGTTGCGCGAGTCGGGGACGATGTGGATGGTGTCCTCGCCGTCGGCGTACCAGCGGCCGCCCGAGCCGCCGCCCAGCACCTCGCGCATCAGGTACGGCGTGCCGTCGGCGTCGCTGCCGTAGACGCCGGTGTAGCGGATGGTCTCCTGGTCGGCGGGCATGCGTCCGCCGGTGGCCTTGGCCAGCACCCCGGCCAGCACGCCGAGCAGGCGCAGGATGACGAACGTGCGGGCGTTGGTGGGCGCCGGGAAGACCGGGGTGAGCAGCGTGCCCTTCTCCGGGAAGACCATCCTGATCAGCGGCACGACGCCCTCGTTGACGTCGAGCTCGGCCATGCGCTCGGGCGTGTCGGCGAGGTTGCGCAGCACCGGCGCCAGCCACTTCTTCAGGAAGACGCCGTCGGCGTAGTCGCCCGCGTGGTTGATCGGGCCCTTGGCCTGGGGCGAGGTGCCGGTGAAGTCGATGGTGAGCGGCGCGTCGGCGGCGTGGTCGACGGTGAGCGTGATGCGCTGGGCGTGCAGGCGGGGCTCGTCGACGCCGTCGTGCTCGGCGTAGTCCTCCCAGACGTACGTGCCTTCGGGGATCTTGGCGAGCAGCTCCCTGCGGAAGGTCTCGGTGGTCTTGGAGACGATCGCGTCGAAGCACTCCTCGACGGCCTGCCTGCCGTACCGGTCGAACAGCTCGCCGAGGCGGCGGGCGCCCATGAGGCAGGCCGAGCACTCGGCGTCGAGGTCGCCGGCCAGGGAGTCGGGCATGCGGGAGTTGCGGGTCATGATGCGCAGCGCGGTGTCGTTCGGCACGCCCTGGTCCCACAGCTTGATCGGCGGGATCATCAGGCCCTCCTCGTACACCGAGCGGGCGTGCGAGGGCATCGAGCCGGGCACCGCGCCGCCGATGTCGTCGTGGTGGCCGAACGCCTGCACGAACGCCACCACGGCCCCGTCGTGGAAGACCGGCACGGTGACGCACAGGTCGGGCAGGTGGCCGATGCCGCCCTCGGACAGGTAGACGTCGTTGTGGAAGTAGACGTCGCCGGGCTTCATCGTCTCGATCGGGAAGTCGCGCACGATCGGCTGGACGAGCGCGCTGTAGGAGCGGCCGGTGAGCTTGCGCAGCCGGGCGTCGTGGATGCCGGCGCGGAAGTCGTGCGCGTCGCGGATCATCGGGGAGCGGGCCGTGCGGGCGATGGCCGTCTCGACCTCCCGCTCGACGGAGGCCAGCGTGCCCTCGACGATCTCCACCAGGATCGGATCAATCACGTCGGATCTCCACATTTCCGTATTCGTCCACCTTCGCGGTGAAGCCCGGGTGCACGGGGATCGTCGATCCGTACTCCTCGATGACCGCCGGGCCCTGGACGGTGGCGCCCGGCCCGAGCGCGGCCCGCTGGTGGATCGGCGTGTCGCGGGTCTCATCGAAGTGCACGGGACGGACCGACGTGGCGCCCTCCCCCGGCTTGCCGAGCCGCCGGATCGCCGGACGGGTGATGGGACCGATGCCCGAGACGCGCAGGTTGACCCATTCGACGCCGTGGCGCGGGTCGTCGCGGTAGGCGTACCCGTACAGCTTCTCGTGGGCGTCGTGGAAGGCGTCGATCACCGTGCGCTTCCAGTCGTCGTCGAGCGGGCCCGCCGGGGCCGCGACGCGCACCTCGAACGCCTGCCCGTAGTAGCGCAGGTCGGCGCTGCGCACGTGGACCGGGTCGTCGAAGCCCTCGCGGTCGAGCGCCTCGGCGGCCTGGCCCTCCAGCTCCTGGAAGATCTGCGCGGCGGTCTTGAGGGCGAGGTCGCGGGTGACGTACGTGCGCACGTAGTCGTTCTTGACGTCGACGGTGAGCAGGCCGAACGCCGAGACGTTGCCCGGGTCGCGCGGCACGACGACGGCGGGCAGGCCCAGGATGTCGATCAGGCGGCAGGCCAGCAGCGGCCCCGACCCGCCGAACGTCACCAGCGGGAAGTCCCGTACGTCGAGGCCGCGCTTGACGGTGCCCTCCCGCCCCCGGGCCGGGACGGCGGCCTGCCCGGCAGGGTGGGCGGCTTCCACAAGCGCCACCTGGACGGGCGGGTGGA
>NZ_JBSFGJ010000360.1:0-9609 GCF_053596515.1 Nonomuraea sp. NPDC001684 | reverse complement strand
GGAGTCGCTCGACCTGCTCGGCCGGGTGCTCCAGGCCGACGGCCCGGCCGACCCGCGATCCCGCGCGCTGGTCGCCGTCGCCCACGCGGTCGCCACCGTCGAGGCCACCGGGCCGGAGGAGACCGACGCCGCCTTCGACCGGATCAGGACGGCCCTGGCCGAGCTCGTCCCAGGCACGCATCCCATCGCCGAGATGGCACGCCTGGCGGTCGGCATAGCCGCGAAGGGCGACCACGCCGTACCGGCCGAGGGGACGGATCCGTGGAGCCGGTCGCTGGCGTTGCTGGTCAGCGGCGTGCTGGCCATGAACACCGGCCACCTCGCCGAGGCCGAGGACACGCTGGCCCGCGCGCTGGCCGGGTTCGAGCAGCTCGGCGAGCGGTGGGGACAGGGCATGACGCTGAGCGCCCTCGGCTCGGCGCTGGTCCGGTCCGGCGCGGCGGCCGCCGCGCCCGCCCTGGCTGAGCGCGCCACCCGGTGCTTCCGCGAGCTCGGCATGCCCGAGCACACCATGGAGAACGAGGTGGCCGCCGCGCTGCACCGGGCCGAGTCCGGCGACGTGGACGGCGGCCGGCGGGACCTGACCGGCCTGCTCGACCGGGCCGGACGCAGCGGGTCGGCCGAGTCGAGCACCCAGGCGCGCCTGGGGCTGGCCCGGCTGGAGCTGGCCGCCGGGCGGGCGGCGGCGGCCCGCGAGCACGCCCTGGCCGGTCTGGCCAGCGCCCCTCCCGATCGATCCACCACGCCGCCGCTGACCGCGCTGCTGCTGGGCGTACTGGCTCGGGCGGACCTCGCGGAGGGGTTCCCCGACCGCGCGGCCCGCCGGCTCGACCATCCGGCGGTGCGCCTGACGCTGACCTGGCACACGCCGGTCGCGGCCGCGACCGCGGTGGTGGCCGCCGCGATCGAGCTCGGCCGGGACCGGCCGGAACGGGCCGGCCGACTGCTCGGGGCCGCCACCGTCCTGGGCGGTTGGACCGGCCCCGGCGACCCCGACCTGCGGCGGCTCACCCGCCGGGCCGAGACCGCCCTGGGCCCCGCCACGTTCGCCGCCGCACACGCGGGCGGCGCGGCGATGTCACGAGCACAGGCCGAGAGCCTGGTGACAGCAGCCGTCACGACGCCGCCCAGCTAGCGCCGCCCAGCCGTCGCCGCCCGGTCAAGCACCGCTCAGCCGACGGCGCTCGGTCACCGCGCCGCCCGGTCAACGCGCCGTTCAGCCGGCGCCCGGCACCGGCTTGCCGAACATCGTGCAGGTCACCGCCGTCTGCAGCGCCTGGACGGCCTTGGCGAGCTTCGGGTCGGCCTCGAACTCGGCCCAGTACTCCGACGCGACGAGCACGGTGGCCGTGCGGCCGCCTGTCCGGTCGGTGAGGCCGGTGGTCAGGTAGCCCGGCATGCCGCCGTCGTGCCCCCAGAACGTGCCGCACGGATGGGCGGCGGTCTGGATGCCCAGCCCGTAGCCGGGCCCGTCCGGCTGCCGCGGGTCCATCGGGACGGTGGTGCGCAGCTGGGCGAGCTGGGCGGCGGGCAGCAGCCTGCCGGACATGAGCGCGGCGTGGAAGCGGGCCCAGTCGCGGGTGCTGGACACCACCGCCCCGGCCGGGCCGCCCCAGCCGGGGTCGTGGCCGGAGACGTCCACATGTCCGTCGTGGCGCGGCCCGGCGAGCCGCCGGAACGCGGCCGGCACCGCGGGCGGCTGGTGGGCGGCGTCCGGCTCGTAGCCGCGGGCGTACGGGCCGCGCCAGGCGGGCCCGGTCGCGTAGTAGGTATGAGCGAGGCCGAGCGGCCGGGCGATCCGGTCCCTGACCAGGTCGGCCAGGCTCGCCCCGGTGACCCGCTCCAGGACCGCGCCGACGGCGGCATAGCCGGTGTTGCTGTAGGACCACTTGGCGCCGGGCGCGAACAGCGGAGCGTGCTTCACCCCCAGGGCGAGCAGTTTCGCCGGGGTCCACCGCCGCCGGTCCTTGCCGAGCAGCGAGGGCCGGATCCCTGGGTCGTCGGTGTAGTCGTACAGGCCGCTGGTGTGGTTCAGCAGCATGCGCAGCGTGATCGCGCCGCCGCCGGGCACCTGGCCGGGCAGCCACTTGTCCACCGGGTCGGTCAGGGCGAGTCTGCCCTCGGCCACGAGTTGCAGCACCAGCACGGCGACCATGGTCTTGGTGTTGGACCCCATGCGGAACTCGTCGCCCGCCTTGAGCACGTGGTCGCGTCTGGTCCAGGCGGCCTGCTCGGCGATCTCGACGGGCCGGCCGCGGCCGTCGTCGACCCGGACGAGCACGCCGGGCGCCCCGGCCGCCACCACCTCCCGCGCCAGGCGCTGCAGCAGGGCGGGCGTCCCGTCCAGGGCCGGCCGGGACGTGGCGGCGGCCGGGAGCGCCGCGACCACGGCCAGGCCCACGGCCGGCACGGCGGCCGTGAGCGCGCGCCGCCACCGCGGCCGGGCAGCCCGCCGGGATGGGACATCACAGGGGTACATGAACCGGTTCCTCCTCCATCGGGTGACACCAACGCCCTCACCCTCCGGCCCCCCGCTCACAAACCGCACACATCCCGCTGTCAGCCCGCCGCCGCGACGATGAGTTCGCCCCACCGGCGGAGTCTTCACAGCGACGGGAAGGAGTGGTCCGAGTGGATCTGTACAGCGTGGTGTGCGTACGCGACCGGGCGGCGGCGCAGCAGTGGTACGAGGCGTTCTTCGGCCGCCCGGCGGACGAGGTCGTCGGCGAGGAGCACCTGTGGCAGGTCGGCGAGAACGCGTGGGTCGTCATCGACGACCGGCACATGCGGGCCGCGCGCGTCGGCGGCACCATGATCACGTTCGGCGTGTCCGGCCTCGACGACATCCTGGCCAGGCTGGCCGGGCACGGCATCGAGCACGGGCCCGTGGAGACGTACGGCAACGGCGTGCGTCACGTGGACGTCCTCGACCCGGACGGCAACAGCCTCTCGCTCGCCGAGGCCCCGCAGCAGTGACCCGGTTAGGCTCGGGACGTGTTCGACTCGCCCGACTTCGACCTGGCGCCCTACGCCGGCCTCGACACCTCGGCGTACGTGCGGCACACGTACAACAGCTGGGACGACGCCGGCTGGCGCTCGCTGCTGGTGCAGGGCTTCCGGCACGCGCCCGAGGCCGAGCACTTCGCCCTGCCCGCCGTGTCCGACCTGCATCTCGTGCTCTGCGTGGCGGGGAACGCCGACCTGCGGATGCACGCGGGCGGCAGGCCGGCCCGGCGGCGCTGGGTCCCGGGCCACCTGGAGCTCATGGTCCCCGGCCGGGCCAGGTCGATCAGCTACCGGGCGGCGGCCGGGCTGCGCACCGTCCAGGTGCACGTCCCCGCGGCGGCCGTCCGGCGGGCCGCCGACGCGCTGGGCGGTCGCGAGCCCGACCTGGAGGCGACCGCCGCGGCCCTGGCGGCCGGTGATCCGGTCGTCGAGCAGCTCCTGCGCGCGCTGCCGGGCCGCGCGGCGGCCGGCGACCTGTACGCCGAGTCCGCCGCCGCCTTCCTCGTGACGCACCTGCTGAGCCAGGGCGGGGCCGAGCGCCTGCCCGGCCCGGAGCACGCGGCCGTCCGGGCGGCTGTCGCCATCATGACCGAGCGCCTGGCCGAGCCGCTGACGCTGGCCGCCGTCGCGGCCGAGGTGCATCTGAGCGTGTACCACTTCGTCCGGGTGTTCCGGGAGGGCACCGGTCAGACGCCCCACCGGTACCTCACCCGGTTGCGCGTCGAGGAGGCGCGGCGGCTGCTGTCGTCCACCTCGCTCAGCGTCGAGCAGATCGCCGGGCGGTGCGGGTTCGCCGGTGCGGGCTCGTTGTCGTCGGCCTTCCTGCGGCAGACCGGCGTGCGGCCGTCGGCGTACCGCAAGAACTGACCGATCGACGGCAATCGTGCGCATGGCCTCCGGACGGGGCCGGTGCCTACGTTGGGGCTCATGCCGTACTCCTTCACCGTGACCGCCCGCTCGCAGGCCGCCCCCGAGGCCGTCTTCGCGGCGCTCACGCACGCCGCCACCTGGCCGTCGTGGTCGCCGATCGACTCCGCCGACGTCGAGGGCGGCGATCCGGCGGCCCGGCAGCAGGTGGGCGACACCAGGGTCTTCCGCACCGGGCGCAACGTCTCGCGCGAGCGCGTCGTCGAGCTCGTCCCCGACCGGCGGTTCGTCTACGACAACCTGGGCGGTCCGTTCCGCTCCTACCGCGGGACGGTCGAGCTCGCGCCGGCCGCCGGCGGCGGCACCGACATCACCTGGTCCGCCGCCTTCGAGCCGAGGATGCCGCTCTCGGGTGGCTTCTGGCGGTGGTACCTGACCCGTTTCGTGCAGGGCATGGCCGACGGCCTCGCCGCGTACGCCGCCCGCGCGGCAAAGTGACCGCGCCCCGATGTTTGGCGCGGCTGACCCGGGAAGAGTGGGTGGGCAACGTTCTCTAGATCATCAGGAGGAAACCCCTTGTCTCAGGACATGTGGAGCTACGGTTCCGACGTCTACGGCGACAAGACTCTCGACGTGGTCGGCTTCGACGTCGAGGCCACCGACGGTTCGATCGGCTCGGTGGACGAGGCGAGCCACACCGTCGGCGACAGCTACCTGGTGGTCGACACCGGTCCGTGGATCTTCGGCAAGAAGGTCGTGCTGCCGGCCGGCACCGTCACGCGGATCGACCCGCAGGAGCGCAAGGTCCACCTCGCGCGGACCAAGCAGGAGATCAAGGACTCGCCGAAGTTCGACGAGGACGCCGTGTACAACGACGACGTCCACCGCAACGAGGTGGGCGCGTACTACAGCCGCTTCAACGGCACCGTCTGACGTAACCCGGGTACCCGCCGGGCGCGACGCGCGCCGCAGCAGCTGCCAAGGCCCCACAGCTCTGCGACCGGCGGGCCCCCGAGGGCCGGACGTCTCAGGACGTCCGGCCGCTCTGCTGGGTCAGGATGCGCAGGGCGTCGGCGGAGGACGGGTCGGCCGGGGTGTAGATCTCGACCCGGTGGTCGGGGCTGTCGGGCTGCAGCCAGACCTGGTAGTCGACGTCGACCGCGCCGACCGTGGGATGCCGCAGGCGCATCGTGCCCACCGTGCAGTCGGCGACCTCGCCCACCGCCCACAACGCCGCGAACTCCGCGCTGTGCATCGTCAGCTCCCCGATCAGCTCCGCCAGGCGGGCGTCCGAGGGGAAGCGGCCCGCGGTGAGCCGGAGGTAGGCGACATGGATGCGGGCTAGTTCGTCCCAGTTGCGGTGCAGGTCGCGGAAGAGCGGATCCAGGAAGAACATTCTCGGGACGGACGGGCGGTCCGCCGGATCCCACGGCGCCTCGAACGGCAGATGCTCCCCCATCAGCGCATGACCCGTACGGTTCCACGCGAGCACGTCCCCACGCCGGCCGAGCACGACCGCCGGCGTCGTGTCCTTCAGCGACTCCAGCAGCGCGAGCACCCGCGGATGAGGCTCCTCCACGGGCGGCCGGGACAACCGGGACCGGGCCGGTTGCCGGGCGAGATTGTGCAGGTGGACGGTCTCGATCCGGTCGAGCCGCAGCACCCGCGCCAGAGCGTCGAGCACCTGCTCCGAGGCGGTCTCCGCCTGCCCCTGCTCCAGACGCGTGTAGTACCCGGCGCTCACCCCCGCGAGCTGCGCCAGCTCCTCGCGCCGCAGCCCCGGGACCCGGCGGGCCGTCCCGAACGTGCGCAGCCCGATCGCGGCGGGCGTGACCCGGTCACGACGGCTCTTCAGAAACGCTCCGAGACTCTCCACGCCACCGAGCCTAGGCCGACCGGCGGGCCGCGTGGGTACACCTGCTGGGTGCACCCACGCCAGGGGGATGGTTGCCGGGCGCGTCCTGCCCGAGTGTCGGCGCCATGTATCGACAGCACACGCGCACTTCCCCGGGCCTGCGGGCCTGGCTCGGTCTCCTGGTGATCCTCGGGCCCGTCCTGCTGGTCTCCATGGACGGCTCGATCCTGTTCCTGGCGATGCCCCGGATCAGCCAGGCCCTCACGCCCACCGCGAGCCAGGCCCTGTGGATCCTCGACGTCTACGGCTTCGCCGTCGGCTCCCTGCTGATCGCGTTCGGCAACCTCGGCGACCGGTACGGGCGGCTGCGGCTGCTCATGACCGGCGCCGCGGTCTTCGGCGCCGGCTCCACGGCGGCGGCGTTCGCGCCCAGCGCCGAGCTGCTGATCGCGGCCCGCGCGCTGATGGGCGTGGCGGGCGCGACCCTGCTGCCGTCGGCGCTGGCCGTGCTGAGCGAGCTGTTCGCCGACCCGCGGCGCCGGGCGCAGGCCATCGGCGTGTTCGCCGCGGCGTTCGCGGCCGGGTTCGCCGCCGGGCCGATCGTGGGCGGCGTGCTGCTGGAACGGTTCTGGTGGGGATCGGTCTTCCTGGTCAACCTGCCCGTCCTCGCCCTGTTCCTGGTCTTCGCGCCGATCCTGCTGCGCGAGGTGCGGGCGACCCGCGCCGGGCGCGTGGACGTGCCCAGCGTCGTGACGTCCGCGGCCGGGCTGCTGCTCGCGATCTACGCGCTCAAGCACGCCGCCGCCGACGGGCTGTCGGCCGTCCCGATCGTCGCGGGGGCGGCCGGGGCGGGGCTGCTGGCGTGGTTCGTCCGCAGGCAGCGCGGCCTGGCGCAGCCGCTGATCGACTTCTCGCTGTTCCGCGACCGGGTGTTCACCGTGGCGATCGTCACCGGGCTGCTGCCGCTGGCGGCGTGGTCGGCGACGGCGTACCTGTCGGGCGTCTACCTCCAGTCCGTCCTCGGCCTGCCCGTGCTGGACGCGGCGCTGCTCGCGCTGCCAGGCGCGGTCGTGCTCACCGTCACCTGCGTCGTCACGCCGTTCGTGGTCGACCGCGTCGGCCGGCGGGCCGCGCTCGCCGTCTGCCACTTCTCCGTCGCGGCGGGGCTGCTGCTCCTGCTCCCGACGGCCGTCACGGGCGGTGCCGGCTGGTACGTCGCGTCCACGGTCGTCGCGGGCGTCGGGTACGGCATCTCGTTCAGCGTCGTCGCCGACACCGCGGTCGGGGCCGTACCGCCGGAGCGGGCCGGAGCGGCGGGGGCGCTGGCCGAGACGAGCAACGAGATCGGCAACGCCCTGGGGATCGCGCTGCTCGGCTCGCTCGCCGCCCTGGTCTTCCGGCTCCGTGGGCCGGACCTGGCCCCCACCCTGGACGAGACCCTCCAGCTGCCCGCCCTCGTGCCGGCGGCGGCCGCGCAGGCCGAGGCGGCGTTCGTCGCCGGGCTGCACGTGGCCGCGGCGGTGGCCGGGGTCGTGCACGTGGTGCTCGGCGTCGTCGCCCTGCTGCGGGCGAGGGTACGGGACGCCCCGCGGCCGGTCGGCCACTGAGGGGCGGCTCCTCAGCCGTCGGTCAGGAAGGCAAGGGCGTCGGGGGCGAATCTCCTGTCGGTGAAGGTGCCGCTGTGGCTGCGGCCGGGGTAGACGACGAGCTGGGCGTCGGGGATGCCCTCGACCGTCTGCCGGGCCAGGTCCAGGGGGTAGACCAGGTCGTCGCCGCCCTGGATCAGCAGGGTGGCCGCCTTGATCTCGGACAGCCGGCCGCGCAGGTCGAAGCCGTCCTCGGCGTTGAGCACGGTGACGGCGTCGGCGTGGTCGGCGCGCCCGCCGTCCGACAGCCACAGCAGGCCCCTGAGCAGGACGCGGCCGAGGGCCGACGCGGTGACGATCTCGGCCAGCGCGGGGCTCGGCCGCCTGCCCCGGCGGGCCCGTTCGATGTAGCCGCGCTGGGCCCGCCGGCCGGCCGGACCGAGGGTGCAGGCCGTGCCCGCCAGGACGAGCCGGTCGACCAGGCCGGGATGGTCGGCGGCCAGTTGCAGGGCGATGGATCCGCCGGTGGACAGGGCCAGGACGTTGACCGGTCCGTCGAACGTGGCCCTGATCGCCCGGGCGAAGATCGCGGCGAGGTCGGCCATCGTCGTGGTGGACGGCAGCCCGGGCGGGCGGTTGACGACGTACACGGTGAAGTCCCGGGTGAACGGCCGGACCAGCCGCATCGTGGACCAGCGCGTCATGCCCGTGGGCTTGGCCGCCTGCGGGGTGTAGATCAAAACGATCAGGGGCGGCCCGTCGCCGGCCGACAGGTACGGCAGGTCGTTCAGCATGGGGGATCCCTTCCGTGGCCGCGCCGGCCGACTGTATCCGTATGAACAGATTGGATTTTTGTTCACAGCCTACGCGAGAACGGGCGGCCCGTCGCGGCGGCGACGGCTCTGCGGCATCCGAGCCGATGGGCTACAGTCGTCCGCCATGGCCGACTCCTCCTACCTCACCGCGACGGCGCGCGCCTACGACGCCGTCGCCGACCTGTACGCCGACCTCGCCCGCGACTCGCTCGACCGCCTGCCGCTGGACCGCGCGCTGGTCGCGGCGTTCGCCGAACTCGTCCGGGCCGCCGGGCCCCGGCCCGTGGTCGAGGCCGGGTGCGGCCCCGGGTACATGACGGCCCACCTGCGTGACCTCGGCCTGGACGCGTTCGGCGTCGACCTGTCCCCCGCGCTGCTCGACATCGCCCGCAGGGACTACCCCGGCCTGCGTTTCGAACTCGGCTCGATGGACGCCCTCGACGTGGCCGACGGCGAGCTGGGCGGCCTGATCTCCTGGTATTCCATGATCCACGTGCCGCCGGCGGAGCTGCCGCCGTACCTCGCCGAGTTCCGCCGGGTGCTGGCCCCCGGCGGCCACTTCCTGGTCGGCTTCTTCGAGTCCGAGGGCGGGCCGGTCACGGAGTTCGACCACAAGGTCACGCCTGCCTACCGGTGGCCGATCGACGAACTGGCCGACCTGGCCCGCAAGGAGGGGTTCGTCGAGGTGGGCCGGATGCTGCGCGAGCCGCTGGAGGACGAACGCTTCCGCCGCGGCCACCTGCTGATGCGCGCCGCGTCCCCCGACGACGCACACTAGACGAACGGGCGCTCATTCTCGGTAGCCGGGCTTCCGGGCGCGTTCGGTGAGTTCGGTGTACTCCTTTTCGGTCGTGGCGAAGGCCAGGGTGCCGCGCTTCGGGTCGGTGAGCACGAAATACAGCCAGGAGCCCGCGGCCGGTTGGAGGGCGGCCCTGAGCGCGGCCGCGCCGGGGTTGGCGACGGGCCCAGGAGGCAGGCCCTTGTGACGGTAGGTGTTGTACGGCGAACGCATCCGCACGTCCTCGACCGTGACGGGCCCGCGACGCCTGCCGAGCGCGTAGCGGACCGAGCTGTCGACCTGCAGCGACATGCCGCGGGCCAGCCGGTTGCGCAGGACGCGGGCCACCTTCGGCATGTCGGCCTCGGTGGGCGATTCGGCCTGGACGAGACTGGCCACGATGACCACGTCCAAGGCGTCGGGCCGGGCGGCCAGGCCGAGTTCGTCCGCCGTCGCGCGGAAGCGGGCCACCATCTCGCCCAGGATCTCGGCCGGGGCGGCGGAGCCGGCGAACCGGTACGTGCCGGGGAAGGCGAAGCCCTCCAGCCCGCCCTTCGCGTACGGAGGCAGGCCGAGCGCCCGGCCGTCCCCGGCGGCCTTGGCGAACGACTCCGCGGGCCTGCCGGTCACCCGGGCGAGCTCGGCGAACAGGCCGGAGACCCGCTCGCCGTCGTTGACGACCTCCACCTGAGCCCGTCCCGG
>NZ_JBSFGJ010000359.1:0-9617 GCF_053596515.1 Nonomuraea sp. NPDC001684 | reverse complement strand
CCGCGCGCCACCAGCGCCCGCATGAGCAGGGCGTGGAACGGCTCCCGCAGCCGGTGCGCCGCGACCAGCCCCTCCAACTCGGCCAAGGGCTCGGCCGCGCAGTCGGGGGCGGCCTCGGCGGTCAGGTCGGCGGTGATCGCGGCGGCCAGGGCCGTGAGGCGCAGTTCCTCCAGCCGGGCCGCGGGCGCGGCGGCGAAGGCCAGCCCGGCCGCGTCCGCCAGCGCGGGCCCGCGCCACAACGCCAGCGCGCCGCGCGGGTCGCCGGCCCGCACCAGCCGCTCGAACGCCGACGCGTCCACCTCGCCGGGCGGCACGTCCAGCAGGTAGCCGGCCGGGTGCGAGCAGATCAGCCCAGGCGCCTGCCTGCGGGCCCGCGACACCAGCGACTGGAGCGCCGCGGCCGGATGGGCGGGCGGCTCGCCGGGCCACAGGTCGTCGATCAGCCGGTCGGCGGTCACCACCCGGCCCGGGTCGAGCGCCAGACGGACGAGCAGGGCCCGCACCCGGGCGCCGCCGATCTCGGCCCCAGCCACCTGGAGCGGCCCCAGGACCCCGATCCGCATGCCTCCACCGTACGGGCATGCGGCCATGCCGGGTTCCCGGCGGGCCGCCCGCCTTCACCCGGTTCGAGCAGCCCGGCGCAGTGAGCTCAGCTCTCCGAGAGCCGGTCGAAGAGGGTGAGCGCCGCCTGGCGCACCTCCTCCGGGGTCAACCCGTCGAGGGCCTGCCGCGCGTCGGCGATGTCACGCGTCGTGGCCAAGGTGATGGCCACGGACGAGGCCGCGGCACGGTCGATCGATCCCGTCGGGGCGGCGTCGGCCAGCTGCTGGGCGCTCGCGGCGAGGTCGAGGTTGTCTCTCAACGGATCTCCTCGGACGAAGTCGGCTTCGCACATTTCATCACTTTGCGTCGCCCCACATCCACCATTTGTTGAATTCGAGGCGTTATGCCCTGAGCGGGTCGTGCCCGACGGACATGAGCTCGCGCCGCGAGTCGTCGTCCGTCCGGTCGCCCATGGTCTCGACCAGTTCGATGACCTGACGCATGACGTCCAGGTCGGCCTTGGTCAGGTCGCCCTTCCGCTTGCTCAGGACGTGCAGCACGCCCCTGCCCAGCTCGTCGATGCCCATGTCGGGGTCGGGAGGGAAGCCCTCCTCGTCCGAGGCTTCGGCGAGCAGGTAGCCGCGCAGCTCCTCCGAGTTCATGTTGACCGCCCGGTGGAACTCGTCCCAGAGCGTGTCCGTGTCGAAACCCTCAGTCATATGGGCCGCCTACCCGCCCGACCCTCGCGTTACGCCCCGGGAACGGTCAGCCCCGACTCGTAGGCCGCGATCACCGCCTGCACCCGGTCGCGCAGCCCCAGTTTGCTCAGCACGTTGCTGACGTGCGTCTTCACGGTGTGCTCGCTGACCACCATGGCCTCGGCGATCTCCGCATTGGACAGGCCGCGCGCGATCAGCTGCAACGTCTCGCGCTCCCTGGCGGTCAGCGACTCCAGCGTGTGCGCGGGGGCGGCGGTCGTCGCGGGGCGGGAGGTGAACTCGGCGATCAGCCTCCTGGTCACCGTGGGCGCGAGCAGCGACTCGCCCGCGGCCACGACGCGCACCGCGGTCACCAGGTCGTCCCGCCGCACGTCCTTCAGCAGGAACCCGCTCGCGCCCGCGCGCAGCGCGTCGAACACGTAGTCGTCCAGGTCGAACGTGGTCAGCATCAGCACCCGGCAGGCGGTCTCGGCGCACACGATCCTGGCCGCCTCGATGCCGTCCATCCTGGGCATGCGGATGTCGAGCAGCAGCACGTCCGGCTCGTGGGCCCGTACGGCGGCCACGGCCTCGACCCCGTCGCCCGCCTCGGCCACCACCGAGATGTCGGGCTGGGCGTCGAGGATCATCGCGAACCCGCCCCTGACCAGCTCCTGGTCGTCGGCCACCACGACGCGCACGCTCATCGGCCGGCCCCCAGCGGCAGCCGCGCCGACACCGCGAAGCCGGGCCCGTCCGCGCGCGGGCCGGCGGTCGCGCTGCCGCCGCAGGCCGCGGCCCGTTCGCGCATGCCGATCAGGCCGTTGCCGCCCGAGGGCAGCGCGGGGCCGCCGCCGCGCCCGTTGTCCGTGACGTCGATCATCAGGTGGTCGTCCTCCCAGGTGAGCCGGATCTCGGCGCGGTCGGCGCCGGAGTGCTTGACGATGTTGGTGAGCGCTTCCTGCGTGATCCGGTAGGCGGCCAGCGCGCTGTCGGGGCCGATCGGGCGGGGCTCGCCGGACTCGGCGAAGCGCACGTCCAGGCCGGTGCCCGCCACCTGGCCGGCCAGCGCGGGCAGGTCCGCGAGGGTCGGCTGCGGCGTCCGCGGCGCCTGCGGCTCGTCCTCCTTCAGTACGCCGAGCATGCGGCGCAGCTGCACCATCGCGTCCCGGCCCGCGGCGGCGATGGCGTCGAAGGCGGCCTCGGCCCTGGCCGGGTTGCTGCGCACCACGACGGGCCCCGCCTCGGCCTGGACCACCATGAGGCTGACCGCATGGGCCAGGATGTCGTGCATGTCGCGGGCGATCCTGGCCCGCTCGCGTTCGGCCGCGCGCTCGGCTTCCAACTGACGCTCCCTTTCGAGCCGGGCCGCGCGCTCGGCCAGTTCGGCGGCGTGGGCGCGGGACGTGGCCGCCGCGCGGCCGATGGCGTAGGCGGCGGTGAACAGGGCGACCCCGCGCATCGCGGTCTCCCACGAGCCGACGGAGGCCAGGCCGCCGACGAGGGTCACGACGAGCATGACGACCCTGGGCAGGCGGGGTGAGTACGCGGCGACCGTGTAGAAGGCGACCAGGGCGCCGTACCAGATGGGCTGGCGGGCGACGTTGTCGGCGAAGTCGTAGAGCGCGCCCACGACCAGGCTGGCGATCAGCATGGCCACCGGCCACCGGCGCCGCCAGACGACGGGGAGCGAGGCGCCGATCGCGATCACGTACCCCCACCAGTCCCAGCTGCCGCCCTGCGAGTCATGGCTGGACACCAGCGGCCAGACCTGGACGAGGGCGATCAACAGGGCGAGCGCCCCGTCCACCCAGAGGTGGGGGAGCGCTCGAAGCCGGCGACGGAAGACGTCGACAAGCGTCAGATCGGACACAGGGTCCCATTCTTCCTCACGCATGGACGAGCGCGGGCCGGGCACCGGCCCGGGCCTGGCGGCGGGCCAGCGGCCAGAACGACACCAGCATGCACACGGCGCCGAGCGGGATCAGGTCCTTCTCCATGATCGGGATGGCGAAGTCGAGCATGACCAGGACGGGGGTCCAGAGCTTGACCTGCCGCCGCGCGGCGAGCTGGACGACCAGGGCCAGCTGGGCGACGTAGAACAGGAGCGGGCCGGCGGCGTAGATCGCGAGCGACACCCCCGGAACCGCCTGGACCTGGTCGAACAGCGGGGACATCGCGTCGTGGTCGGCGGCCATGAACCCGACGACGATGTCGATCACGAACTGCGCGGCCGCGCAGGCGATGCCCACCAGGCCGACCACGAGGCTGGTGGTGGCGATGCGGTTGCGGCCCAGCATCCGCCACATTTCCCGAAATATCACGATGAACAGGGCAAGAGCGGCAAGAAAGGCGAGATGGCCGGCCGTCCAGGCCAACCCCGGCCCTCGGCTCCCGTCCAGGCCGTCGACGATCCGGATCACGCCGTACGACAGGACGAGCAGCGGGGCGGCCACGAAGGCGGCGCGGGTGTTCATCAGGGGGTCTCCTCAAGGGGCGGGGCGATGCACTTATCCTGCGGTTTTCCGCTCCGGATGTGATCGCCGGGACGGGCGATCCCGCGCCTCGCTCTCAAGAGGGATGCCCCTCGCTCCCACGCCCCACATGCCCGCCGACCGCGCCCACCTGCCTGCCGACCGCCCCCGCACGCTGCCGACCGTGCCGCACAGGCATGCCGACAACACGAGTCGGCTTGACAAGCGATATTGTCGGTGCGATCGTCGGCCGCACACCGCGCCGGGCCGTGACAGGGAGACCGCCATGCCGCACGAGTTCGAGATCCGCCACGAGATCCAGCTGGACGCCGCCCCCGACGTCGTCTGGCAGGCCATCGCGGAGGGCCCGGGCATCGACTCGTGGTTCATGGGCCGTACCGAACTGGAACCGCGCGAAGGCGGCCGGGGCACGCAGACCTTCGGCGACGACGTCGCCACCGAGTCGGTGGTGACCGCCTGGGAGCCGGGCAGGCGCCTGGCCCACCGGGGCGTGGAGAACCCCGACGGCACGTTCATGGCCTTCGAGTACCTGCTGGAAGCCCGCGGCTCGGGCAGCACGGTGCTCCGCTTCGTCCACAGCGGCTTCCTCGGCGACGACTGGGAGTCGGAGTACGACGACCTGGAGCGCGGCGACCTCCAGTACCTGTACAAGCTGGCCGTCTACCTCAGGCACTTCCCCGGCAGGATCTCCACCCACAACCTGTTCCTGGCCGGCCCGTGCGCGTCGGAGGAGCGGTTCTGGGCCGCGCTCGCGGCCGCGCTCGGCGTCGCCGGCCGTCCGGTGGCGGGGGAGAAGGTGACGGTCGCGATCGAGGGGCGTTCGCCGGAGCGGGGCGTCGTGGAGTGGGTGACCGCTCCGGGCACGTTCGTGGCGGTCCGTACGGACGACGGCCTGTACATGTTCGTCCAGGGACGCGGCATGGCGGTGGTGGAGCACCACGCCTACGCCCCGGTGGACGGCGAGGCCCTGGAAGCCGCCTGGACCCACTGGCTCACCACCGTCTCCGCCTGACCGCCCGCCCTCAGGCGAAGAACCCCCTGACCGCCCGCCCTCAGGCGAAGAACCCGCCTGAGCGGCGGCCCTCAGGAGAACCCCACCGTCTTCGCCTGACCACCGGCCCTCAGGCGAAGAACTCCCGCAGCACCGGCGCCAGGGCCTCCGGCTTGACGATGTGGGTCTGCCCGTCGAGCGTGCGGTAGTCGGCCGCGGGCAGCGCCTTCGCCAGCGCGCCGACGGAGTTGCGCATCCACTGCGGGCTCTTCCCGCCGTCGGCGACGAGCGTCGGGACGGTCACCGACGCCCACGCGCCCTCCGGGTACGGCACGCCCCGCTGATACGGGAAGACGAGCGCGGTGTCGTACGGCAGGGTGTGCGCCACGGCCTTGAGCGTGGCCCACGCGGGCATGAACCGCATCATCGCCACCACGATCGCCGGCAGGCCGACCCCTTCGCGCATGAACATCCTGACCGCCTCGGCCCGGCGGCCGGCGGCCACCAGCGCCTCCAGGCGTCGCGGGTAGTCGTCCTTGATCGGGGGGCGGGCGCCGTCCACGACGAACGGGGGCTCGTACAGGGCCAGGCGCTCGACGGGCAGGCCGTGCTGGACCGCGGCCAGGGCGAGGGCGGCGCCGGAGGAGGTGCCGTACAGGCGGACCGGGCCGCCGGCCTCCTTGACGAGCGCGGCCAGGTCCTCGACCTCCCGTTCGACGGCGTACGGCTGGGTGTCGCCGCTCTCGCCCCGTCCGCGGCGGTCGTAGGTGTAGACCGTGAAGTCGGGGGCGAGCGCCTCGGCCAGGCCGCCGTTGATGCTGGAGCCGCGGAAGCTGAGTGCGCCGTCCACGAGGATGACCGCCGGGCCCTGGCCTGCGCGTTCGTACGCGATGGGGGTGCCGTCCGCGGAGTTGATCATGCTGCTCATGGTGTTCCTCCGTTTCGTGGTGCCCACGCTAGCTACCGACAAATAAAATTGTCAAGAAATCTTTTGGGAGAAGACGTACTGATACGGGTACCTCTGCGCTCTTACCTGGTGGAGTCGTCCCGAGCGCGGGGGAACGCCGGGGCGGCTCCCACATCGCGTGCCGCGAATAGGAGGGGACGGCACGTGCCGCAGACGGGGGCGGGCGGTCTGCCAGCCGCACGCCCCGGCCGCGGCACGTGCCGTGGGCACCGCCCCTCGGCACCGCCCCCTCGGCGTCGGCTACCTCGGCGTCGGCTACGTCGCCGGGACCGTGACCGGCCCGCTCCCGGACGCCTGCGGCCTGCGGCCGAGCCGCCGTACCGGCCCGATCACCAGCAGCGCCGTCACCACGCCGACCGTCACCAGGGCCGAGCCCAGCATGAAGACGCGCGGCTCGACCAGCGCGGTGACCGGGCCGGCCAGCGCCTGCCCGACCGCCATGCCCGCGACCGACCCGGCCACCTGGTAGGCGTTGACCCGGTTCAGCACGTCCGGCGCGACCTGGGTCTGCACGGTCGTCGACCACATCACCGACCAGAACGCCATGGCGCACCCCCCGAGCAGGTGCCCGGCCATCAGCAGCGGCAGCGGCAGTCCGAGCGCGACCGACAGCGGCACGGCGACGTACCCGATCAGCGCCACGGCCCCCGCCGCCAGCGGCCTGCGCGGCTTCAGCCGGATCGCCACCAGCCCTCCCAGCACGGTCCCGAGGCCGAGCGCCGCCATCACCCAGCCGTAGTCGGCCCCGATGACCTGGGACGACAGCGGCACGTACGGCCCCACCACCAGCACGCCCCAGAACACCCAGACCAGGATGACCGACCACATCCAGCTCCTGGCCTTGAACTCCTCCCAGCCCCTGCGCAGGTCGCTCAGCACGTCGGACGGCTCCGGCGTGGGCACGGCGACCCGCACCAGCACCAGGCACACCGCGCTGACCAGGAACGTCGCGGCGTCCACGGTGTAGACGAAGACCGGCCCGGTGGCCACGACGAGGATCCCGGCCAGCGCCGGCCCGACGAGCTGGGTGACCGCCTCGGCGATCTTCAAGGTCGCGTTGGCCCGCTGCGCATCCTCGGCGACCAGCGGCACCATCCCGTTGACGCACGGTTCGAACACTCCGGCGGCCATGCCCGACAGGAACGCCATCGCCAGCAGCAGGGCGAACGGCGGGGCGCCGTCGAGGAAGGCGACGGCCACGACCGCCTGGGTGACCACCCTGACCACGTCCGCGCCGATCATCAGGCGCCGGGGCCCGATCCGGTCGGCGACGACCCCGCCGAACAACATGACCAGCACGGCCGACGCGGTCCAGAGCGCGAGCACGAAGCCGACGCCGGCGATCCCGTAAACTTTGCCGATCGCCAGCGCCGAGGCGACGGGCATCATCGCGTCGCCGAGCAGCGAGATCGTGCGGGCCCCGAAGTAGAGGGCGAAACTCCTCGTCCACATGAGCCCTAATTCTGGATTTTTCCAGATCAGAGCACTGGTGTCCCAAATGACATCATTGGGTACATTTGCGCCATGCCCCTGGACTGCCCCGAGACGCCTCCGGCCCCCGTGAGCCCGCACCGCGTGGTCGCCCTGGTCGCCCCCAACCAGGAGCTCTACCCCGTCACCTCGGCCTCGGCCGTCTTCGGCTACCAGGGCCCCGACATTCCCCAGCACTACAGCCTCACCCTGTGCGCCGAGCGGCCGGGCTCGCTGCCCACCACCCTCGGCGTCCCCATGCAGGTGGACAGCGGTCTCGAAGCCATCGACGAGGCCGGCACCGTGATCGTCGCGGGCTGGACCCTGGTCCCCTCGCCGGCCGTGCTCGACGCGGTGTCCCGGGCCCACTCCCGCGGGGCGCGGATCGTCGCCGTCTGCGCGGGCATCTTCATCCCCGCCGCCCTGGGCCTGCTGGACGGCCGCCGCGCGTCCGTCCACTGGGAGCTGTCCGGGGAGCTGGCCGCCCGCCACCCGCGCGTCATCCCCGACGACACCGTCATCTACGTGGACCACGGCGACGTCGCCACCGCCGGAGCCTCGGCCGCCACCCTCGACCTGTGCCTGCACCAGGTGCTCCAGGACCACGGCGCGGCCCACGCCATGCGCATCGGCCGTCAGCTCGCCGCCGGGCCGCACCGCGAGGGCTGCCAGCGCCAGTACCCGCCGCTGCCCACCGCGGGACCCATGCCGGACTCCCTGGCCCCGCTGCTCGAATGGCTGCTCGGCCGCCTGCCCGACCACGTCACCGTCGAGGACATGGCCGCCTACTCAGGCGTCTCCGCGCGGACCCTGACCCGGCAGTTCGCCGACCAGCTCGGCGTGCCGCCCGCCCGCTGGCTGCTGGAACGCCGGCTGGCCGCCACCCGGGCGCTGCTGGAGGAGACGGACCTGCCGGTCGAGACGATCGCCACCCGCGTCGGGCTCTCCTCGGCCGTCAACCTCCGCCGCCGTTTCCACACCGCGCTGCGCACCACCCCGGCCGCCTACCGGCGCTCCTTCCGCTGACGGGCGGCGGCCGCCGTCAGGCCGCGTGCCAGGGACGGGCGGGCTCGGTCTCCTTGGCGGCGTCCGCGACGCGCACCGCGTACGTCGGGCGCTCGGCGCCGGGCACCGGCCCGAGGTAGGAGTGGCCGGTCAGGTGGCACCACGCGGGCAGGTCGACGGGCGCGGCGGGGTCGCTGGCGATCAGGTGGATCACGGCGCCCGGACCGGCGCGCAGCACGTGCCCGCGCAGCTCGATGAGCAGTTGCACGCACATCTTGTCGCCGCCGTCGATCACCAGATCAGGTTCGGGCATGCGTATAGGAAACCACGCGTCGCCGTCGAGTAGGTTGAGGCCTGTCCTGGCCCCGTGAGGGGCCGGAGCAGGCGTCGGACGGTAACGGCCCGGACACAACGGGCGGATTATCCCAGTAAAAGGGTCATAATCCTGTTCAAGTGTTGGGGAAGGCGGTGATGAGATGACCGGGTTCACCGAGATCGCCGAAGAGGCCGGGCCGGCGGAGAGCCACGGGACCGGGCGCGGCTCCGCTGGCCGGGGCGTTCGGCTCGCGCGCGTCACGGCCGTCGTCCTGGCGGTGGCCTCGCCGGTCCTCACGGTCGCCGCGCTGCTCGTCTACGCCCGCCTGCCGCAGGCGTGGACGCCGCTGAGGACCGCCTCGCCCCAGACGGCCGCCGCCCTGACCTTCCCCGCGGTCGGCGCTTTCCTGATCTTCCATCGGCCGCGGCTGAACATGGCGTGGCTGATGGTCGCGGGCGGCATCGCCGCCGCCGTCAGCGACCTGTCCAGCGCGATGATGTTCCGGCTGGCCGCCGACGGCGACCTGGTCGCGGCCGGGCTCGTACGCTTCCCCGCGCAGGTCGGGTGGGCGGTGTGCGGCCTGGCGCTCACCATGCTGCTGCCGCTCTACTCGCCCGACGGGCGGCTGCCCTCGCCGCGCTGGCGGTGGGTGCTGCTGCTGGGCGCGTTCTCGCTCGGACTCGACCTGGCCCGCTCGGTGTTCCGGCCCGACCCGCCCCCCGGCAGCTACCCCTACCCGGCCGTCATCCCCAACCCGCTGCAGATCCGCGCGCTCGGGCCGTACGTCGAGGCCGTCTCCATGGTGGCCTGGACCGGCATCTACGTCGCCATGGCGCTGACGGCGCTCTCCCTGGCGCTGCGGCTGCGCCGGGCCGATCCGGTGGGCAGGCGGCAGATCGGCTGGCCGCTGTTCGCGTTCGCGGGCTACGTCGTGTTCCTGATCATGGCCGCGTTCGTGCCGGCGCTCCTGTGGCCGAGCGTCGTGTGGGCGGCGCTCATCCCGGTCGCCGTCGCGTTCTCGGTGACCCGCTACCGGCTCTACGGCATCGACACGGTGATCAGCCGGGCCTTCGTCGCGGCCGGGCTGGTGGCCGTGGTGAGCGCGGTCTACTTCGGCGCGGGCGCGCTGTCC
>NZ_JBSFGJ010000358.1:0-9636 GCF_053596515.1 Nonomuraea sp. NPDC001684 | reverse complement strand
GCGAGCTGCCGCTGGGACATCGCCGGGCCGTACACGTCGACGGGGTTGCGGTCGAGCAGGTCCTCCAGGCGGGGCACCTGCTCCATGAACTCCAGGTACTCGTGCACGTCGCAGAAGCCCATGACCCGCTCGACGCCCGCCCGGTTGTACCAGGAGCGATCGAACAGCACGATCTCCCCGTTGGCCGGCAGGTGGGCGATGTAGCGCTGGAAGTACCACTGGCCGCGCTCGCGCTCGCTCGGCTTCTCCAGTGCGACCACCGTGGCGCCGCGCGGGTTGAGGTGCTCCATGAAGCGCTTGATCGTGCCGCCCTTGCCGGCCGCGTCGCGCCCCTCGAACAGCACCACCAGCCGGCGGCCGGTGGCCTTGATCCAGTACTGCAGCTTGAGCAGCTCGATCTGCAGCAGCCGCTTGTCCCGCTCGTAGATCTCCCTGGACAGGCGCTCGTCGTAGGGGTAGTGCTGCCGCCAGGTGTCCACCGGCCGCCCGTCGGCCCGCATCAGCACCGGATCGTCGTCGTCGCCGTCGTCCACCCACAACCCGGGAGTGGTGTCGAGCAGTTCGCTGTGCTCCGCGGCCGCCAGGGGGGCGAGGACCACGGGCTGCTCGTCGCCTGGACCGGTCATGCGGCCCGCGACCGGATGTTCGCGTTCATGGCGTCCTCTCTTCACCGGATGCGGCCGGCTAATCGTGCCGGCGGGCCCTATTCCGGAAATCCCGCGGGCCGTTCAGCTCGTCGCTCCCAGGCGGCCGCGTACCTGGGCGAGCAGGTCGTGCGGCAGGGGGGCGTAGCCGTACAGGGCCAGGTAGGACTGGCCGGCGTCGCCGGCGGCGTAGCCGAGGAAGGCGCGCGCCAGCGGGTCCGCCCGGCCCGCGCAGATGATCTCGTACGTGACCTGCACGATCGGGTAGGCGCCGGGGACCGGCCGCCTGTGGTCGAACGTCAGCACCAGCCCGCGCTCGCCGCTCTCGACCGTGGCGCCCTGCAGGGCCTTGCTGGCGTTCTCCGGCGACAGCGCGACGAACTCCCCGGCGGCGTTGCGCACGTCCGCGGTGCTCAGGCGGGCGCTGCTCGCGAAGCCGTACTCGACGTAGCCGATGGAGTCCCCGGTGTGCTGGAGCACCTGGGTCATGCCGCTGGAGCTGGTGACGCCCTGGCCGGCGCCGGTCCACGTCCTGGACGGCTGGTGCGGCCAGCCGCCGGTCGCCCGCAGGAACTCGGTGAGGTTCTGGGTGGTGCCGGACTGGCCGGAGCGGTGGAAGACGTGGATGCGGGTGCCCGGAAGGGGCTGGCCGGGGTTGTCGGCGGCGATCTCGCGGGCGTTCCACCTGGTGAGGCGCCCGGTGAAGATGCCGGTCAGGGTCGCCGGGGACAGCCGCAGGCCGGGCACGGAGGTCAGGTTGTAGGCCACCGCGACCGGGGCGACGACCATCGGCAGGTGCTCGGCCCGGCCGCCGCAGCGCCGGTCGGCCCGCGCCTGCTCCTCCGGGGTCATCGGCACGTCCGAGCCGGCGAACGCGCTGCGGCCCGCGATGAAGTCTTCGATGCCGCGGTCGGAGCCGTTGGCCTCGTAGACGACGCGCAGTTCGGGGTGGACGCGCTGGAACTCGCCGGTCCAGGCGTCCATGGCGCCCTTCTGCGCGGTCGAGCCCGAGCCGTGCAGCCACGCGACCACCGGCTCGGGAGCGGCGCCGTCCTCGCTGCTCATGCTCAGGAACACGGCCCCGGCCGCGGCGGCGGCCCCGCCGGCCAGAACGAGCACGGCGACCAGGACCGACTTGGCCCTCCATGTCAGCCTTGCCATTGCACAAGGCTATGAACCGGACGCGTCCGGACCCGTCATCCCTCGGTCAAGCCCTCGGACACGAAGGGTTACCTTGTGGCCAAGCCGTCCGGCGTCCCGTCGGCCGCGGCGGCCAGGAGGCGGGCCAGTTCGACCGGCTGGGTGAACATGGGCCAGTGCCCGGAGTCGAGGTCGACGAGGTCGAGGTGCTTGACCCGGGCCAGCTCCGCGTCGTCGCCGTCGTCGATCCACTCCCGTGCCTGCGCGGGGCTGAACTCGGGGCACACGACGACGGCCGGCACCCCGAACCGCCGCTCGTCCGTCAGCCGCACCACGCCCTTGGCCACCCCCTCGGGGACGGGGACCGCGGCGGCGGCGAACCTCCGCCTGGCCTCCTCGCCGAGGTCGGCCGCGTCCGGCCCCTCGAACGGCGCCCATCCCGGGAACGGCACGACGCCGTCCACGGCCTCGAAGAAGTCGGCGTAGGCGTCGCCGTCGGCGGCGGGGAAACCGCCGATGAAGGCGACCTTGCCCACCTTGTCCGGCCGCGCGTCGGCGGCCAGCCAGGCCAGCGTGCACGCCGCGGAATGGCCGGCCACCAGGGGTGTTCCGTCGGCCGCGTCCACGGCGGCGAGCACGGCCGCCACCTGGTCGGCGAGCGTGGCGGCGGCGTTCCCGTCCCCCTGGCCGGGGAGGGCGACCGGCACGGGACGGTGGCCGAGCGCCTCGATCGCGGGCGTCACCTCGTCCCAGGCGGACGCGTCGAGCCAGAGGCCGCCGATGAGCAGGATGTCCATGTCAGTCTTCTTTCTCCAGTGCGTTCAGGTCGCGTTCCGCGTAGAGCCGGTGTTCCCATTCCTCGCGCAGGACGATGTGCAGGCACTCCTTGAGGGGGAATCCGGCCAGCCGCGGCCAGCCGGGCTCGTCGCGGGTGACGTGTGAGGCGAGCAGCTCGGGCGTGAGCGAGGCGACGACCCGGCCGACCATCGCCCGGCGGTCCCGGCGGACGGCGAGCACCTCCGCCAGCGGCGGCCGGGCCGCCCGGTCCCACGGGACGCCGTCCCAGCCGGGCGCCTCGTCCCACGGCAGGTCGAGCGGGTGCCACGGCGAGGGGTCGCCCAGGATCATCCGGCCGACCCAGGCGGCCGAGGCGAAGTTGAGGTGCCGCAGCGTCTGGACGAAGGACCATTCGCCGTCGACGCTGCGGTGCAGCGCCGCCTCGGGGAACGTCGCGGCGCGGGCGAGGGTGCCCGCCCACAGGCGGTCCAGGATCGCCCACGCCTCGCCGAAGCCTTCGGGGTCGTCGGGGCGCATCTTGGCGCGTTCGGGCATGCGGCGGTTCAGCTCGGCCTCGACGAGAGGGGCGATGTCCACGCCGTTCACCACGACGTTCCGCAGCTCGCCGCTGATCTCGACGTCGACGAGCTCGGCGCCGCGCACCCGCACGCCGGACAGGTCGGCCGCGCGCACGCGGACGTCGCGCACGCGCAGCCGGGTGAACGTGGCCCGCCGCACGCTCACGTCCTCGACGTGCGGGTCTTCCCGGGAGTCGGTCATGACGCCACACGGTAGGCGGTATTCCGGACGTTCTACTTCCGGTACCTGCCGGAACCGCTCTAATCTGCTCGGGTGCCGACCGAACTCAGCCCCACCGCGCGGGCCCTGCGCGCCATGGAGGTCCTCCGGCAGCGTCCCGGCGTGACGGCCGGGGAGCTGGCCGCGGCCCTGGGCGTGACCGAGCGCGCCGCCCGCCGGTACGTCGGGATCCTGCGGGAGGCGGGCATCCCCGTCGAGTCGGCCAGAGGCCCCTACGGCGGCTACCGGCTCGGCCGCGGCACCAGGCTGCCGCCGGTCGCCTTCACCGAGCCCGAGGCGCTGGCCCTGGTCATGGCGGTGTTCGACGGCCAGCCGGCCGCCACCGACCCCGACGACCTGGTGGGCACCGCCCTGTCCAAGGTCATCCGGGCCCTGCCGGAAGGCGTCGGACGGCAGGCCGCCGCGCTGCGCGAGCACGCCTCCGCCGCGCCCGACCGGTACGCGGCCCGTCCCGGCGTCGCCGTGACCAGCGCGCTGGTCGCCGCGTCCGCGGCCCGGCGGCGCGTCCGCATCGCCTACCGGAGCGGATCGGGCACGGAGTGGGAGGCCGAGGTCGACCCCTGGGCGGTCGTCGTCCGGTACGGGCGCTGGTACCTGCTGTGCCACTCCCACCGCGCCGGCGCGATCCGCACCTACCGGGTCGACCGCGTCCGGGCCGTCCACGAGACCGTCCACGGCTTCCGGCCGCCCGACGGGCTGGACCCGGTGGCGGCGCTGGAGGAGAACCTGGGCGCCGGATGGGCGTACGCGGCCCGCGTGGTCTTCGGCGCGCCCCTGGCCGAGGTGGCGCCCTGGGTGCACCCGCCCATGGGACGGCTCGAACCGCATGACGAGGGCTGCGTGCTGGTCGGCAGCACGGGCAACCCGGCCATGTACGCCCAGGAGTGGCTGCCGGCCGTGCCGTTCCCCTTCCGCGTCGAGGGCGGGCCGGAACTGCGCGCGGCGGTCGCCCGCCTGGCCGCCCGCCTGGCCGCCGCGCTGCCCGGTTAGGCCGCCGCTTGCCCGGCCGTACGGTGCCGGCGGACGCGCGCGCCGAGGATCAGGGCGGCCAGCACGGACGCCGCCGCCGAGGCCAGCAGGATCGCGCCCTTGGCCTGCGTCAGGTGGGCCGGCCCGGTGTAGGAGAGCTCGGCGATCAGCAGCGAGACGGTGAAGCCGATGCCGCCCAGCACGCCCACCCCGGCGATGTCGCTCCAGCCCAGCCGCGGGTTGAGATGGGCGCTGGTGAGGCGCGCGGTGAGCCAGGCGGCGCCGACGATGCCGAGCGGCTTGCCGGCCAGCAGCCCGGCCAGCACGCCCCAGGTCACGGTCCCCGTCCAGAAGCCGCCCGCCCCCGACAGGGAGATCCCGGCCGACAGCAGCGCGAACACCGGCAGCACCGCCCCGGCGCAGAACGGCCGCAACGCGTGCTCGGCGCGCTGCGAGGGCGGCTCCTGCTCGCCGGCGCGCGGGCTGGTGCGCATCAGCAGGCCCATCGCGACGCCGGCGATGGTGGCGTGCACCCCGCAGGCGTGCACCAGCGCCCAGATCAGCACGGCGAGCGGCCCGTACAGCAGCCACGCGGGCAGCGCGCGGCGCACGGCGGTGACCGCCCGGCCCCGCCCGTGCTGCAGGTACGCCCACACGCACAGCGCGGCGGCGGCCCCCGCGAGGGCGGCGAGGTTCAGCCCCGAGGTGTAGCCGACGGCGATCACGACGACCGCGCACACGTCGTCCACGGTCGCCAGCGTCAGCAGGAACGTGCGCAGCGGGGCGGGCAGGCCGCGGCCCACGACGGCCAGGACGGCGAGCGCGAAGGCGATGTCGGTGGCCATCGGCACGCCCCAGCCGCGGGCCGCCTCGCCCGGCGCGGCGGCGTTCACCGCCAGGAACAGCAGCGCCGGGACCACCACGCCGCCGAGCGCGGCCACCACGGGCAACGCGGCGCGGCGCGGGTCGCGCAGCTCGCCGTGCACGAGCTCCTGCTTGAGCTCGTTGCCGACGATGAAGAAGAACACCGCCAGCAGCCCGTCGGCGGCCCACGCCTGCGCGCTCAGGCGCAGGCCCAGCCACTCCGGGCCGAAGGACCACGTGCGCAGGGCCTCGTAGGAGCCGGCGAGGGACGAGTTGGCCCAGGCCAGCGCGGTCAGGGCGGCGACGATGAGCAGGACGCCGCCGACCGCGTCGGAGCGCAGGGCAGTGATGATCCGCGAGGAGGCAGACATGAAGGGAGAACTCCAGGACGGTACGGGTAACGATCGGGCCGCCTATGTGCGGCCCGGGCCTCATGGCGACCCGCGCACCCGGATCACGTCCGGGTGCGGGCGCTCAGCGGACCTGCGGCGGGCGGATGCCCGCGATCACGCCCCACGTGCTGACGTAGCCGTTCGTGCCGACCGGACGGAACTCCAGCGGGCGCAGCGGGCGGGCGTGCCGCTCGCGCGCGAGGTGGAGGCAGGACGGGAAGTGGAGGCAGGAGCGGAATTCGCGCACCTTGCCTCCCTTTTGTCCAATCGTGTCCCCCTCCTACCCTACAAGTTCCCGCCGCCCCTTGAATCCGGTACCCGGGTACGGGGTTACCGTCGGGACATGACCGCAGACCTGCCCCTCTCCCCCGGCTGCCCCCTGCCCGCCGCCGCCCTCGCGGATGCGATGTACTGACCGTCATGACGATGATCCGCTCACTGCTGCTGTTCGCCCTGGCCGCGCTCGCCGAGATCGGCGGCGCGTGGCTGATCTGGCAGGGCGTGCGCGAGCAGCGCGGGCTGCTGTGGATCGGCGGCGGCGTCGTCGCCCTCGGCCTGTACGGCTTCGTCGCCACCCTCCAGCCGGACGCCAACTTCGGCCGCATCCTGGCCGCCTACGGCGGCGTCTTCGTCGCCGGGTCCCTGGTGTGGGGCATGGTCGCCGACGGGTTCCGCCCCGACCGCTGGGACGTCATCGGCGCCCTGATCTGCCTCGTCGGCGTCCTGGTCATCATGTACGCCCCCGCGCCTGAGCCCGGCCCCGGGGCGCGCGTCCGCCATGACGCGGCGCATGTCGGCGACGGCCCGCAGCGTCCCGCGCAGGGTGCCGGTCACCTTCGAGCGGCCCGCGCGGGGCAGGTAGTCCACGTCCGTCTCGCCGATCCGCCAACCGGCCGCCGCGGCGCGCAGCACCGTCTCCAGCGGGTAGCCGAAGCGGCGGTCGGCCGTCCCGAGCGACAGCAGCGGCACGCGGGCGGCCGCCCGCATCGGCCCGAGGTCGCGCAGCGCCACCCCGGCGCGACGGCGCAGGCTCCGGGCCAGGACGGCGTTGCCCAGCCGGGCGTGCCCGGGCCAGACGCCGGCGCCGCTCGGCCGCCGGCGGCCGAGCACGAGGTCGAGCTCCCCGCCGAGGACGGGCCCGGCCACCCGGGGCAGCTGGGCGGGATCGAGCGAGGCGTCGGCGTCCATGAAGCAGACCAGGTCGGCGGAGGAGGCCAGCAGCCCGGCGTGGCAGGCGGCCCCGAACCCGCGCACGGGCTCGGCGACCACCCGCGCCCCGAACTCGCGGGCGACCCGCGCCGAGCCGTCGGTGGAGCCGTTGTCGACGACGATCGGGCGGTAGCCGGCGGGCATGCGGCCGAGCACCCAGGCGAGCGCGGCCTCCTCGTTCAGGCAGGGCAGGATCACGTCGATCGTCATGACCGGGCGAACTCCGCCATCCCGGACTCGAACCCGACCGCGGCACGGAAGCCGAGCTCGGCCTCCGCCCGCCGGGGCGAGGCGACGATGTGCCGGACGTCGCCCAGCCGGTAGCCGCCGGTCACCCGCGGGCCGGGGCCGCCGCACCCGGCGGCGAGCACGCGGGCCATCTCGCCCACGGTGCGCGGCGCGCCGGAGGCGATGTTCCAGGCCCTCAGCCCGCCGGGCGGCAAGGACGCGGTCAGGGCCGCCAGGTTCGCCCCGGCCACGTCCCGCACGTGGACGAAGTCGCGGAGCTGGCGGCCGTCCTCGAACACCGCCGGCGCCCGGCCGGCCCGCAGCGCCGAGCGGAAGATCGCGGCGACCCCGGCGTACGGGGTGTCACGCGGCATGCGGGGCCCGTAGACGTTGTGGTACCGCAGGGCCGCGACGGTCCCGCCGGTCTCCCTGGCCCAGTTGGCGGCCAGGTGTTCCTGGGCGAGTTTGCTGGTGGCGTAGGCGTTGCGCGGATCGGGCGGGGCGTCCTCCTCGATCGGCGCCCAGCGCAGGGGCTCGCCGCAGCGCGGGCAGGGCGGCTCGAACCGGCCGCCGTCCAGGTCGTCCGCGGTCCGCGGACCGGGCCGGACGTCGCCGTGCGCGGCGCAGGCGTAGCGTCCCTCGCCGTAGACGACCATCGAGGAGGCCAGCACCAGCCGGGTGATCCCGTGCCTGGCCATGGCGGCCAGCAGCACGGCGGTGCCGAAGACGTTGACGCAGGCGTAGGCGGGCAGGTCGGAGACGTCCACGCCCAGGCCCACCTTGGCCGCCTGGTGCACGACGGCCTCGACGCCGGGCAGCAGCGCGTCCAGGGCCGTGGCGTCGCGCACGTCCGCGCCGGTCCGCGTGTCGAGGCCGACGACGTCGTGACCCGCCGCCTCCAGGGCCTCGGCGACGTGGCCGCCGATGAAACCGGCCGAGCCGGTGACCATCACTCTCACGCCGCCGACGGTAACCGCCGGGCCGGGCGGACCGAAGCCGCGTTCGCGGTTCGTAAGGGTTCTTACGAACGACGAACGTGAACCGCCGCGGCGGCCCCGGACCGGCCTGCGGATGCGAGGCTGCCGCCGTGAACCGGAACACGACGGCGGCCGCCGGGACGCTCGCCGCCCTGGCGGCCGTGGTGCTGCGGCTGGTGACGGGCCCGCCCCACCTGGGCTGGTACCTGGCGGCCTGGGCGCTGTTCGCGGCCGCGCTGTGGCAGGCCGCCCGGCTGCCGGAGCGGCGGACGGCCGTCCTGGTCCTGGCCGGCGGGATCACGCTCGCCGCGACCGGCCTGGCCGCCCCGCCGAGCAGCAGCACCGACTCCTTCCGGTACGCCTGGGACGGCCGCGTGCAGGCCGCCGGCGTCTCGCCCTACGACCACCCGCCGGCCGACCCGGCGCTCGTCCGGCTGCGCGACGACTGGCTCTTCCCGGCCGCCTGCGACGCCCCGTCCCTGTGGCCCCTGCCCGGCGGCGGCTGCACCCGGATCAACCGCCCCACCGAGCCGACGATCTATCCGCCGGTCGCGCAGGGCTACTTCCTGCTGGTCCACTGGTTGTCGCCGGATGGGGTGCGGCACAAGGCGCTCCAGCTCGGCGGCTTCGCGGCGGCGGTGGCCGTGCTGGCGATCCTGTGCCGGGCGGCGGGGGCCCGGCGGGCGGCGTACTGGGCGTGGTGCCCGGCCGTGCCGGTGGAGGCGGTGAACAACGCGCACGTGGACATGCTGGGCGTGCTGCTGGTGGTGCTGGCCTTCACCGCCGTGCGGGGGCGCGGCGCGCTGCTCGGCGCGGCCGTGGCGGCCAAGCTGCTGCCCGTGACCGCGCTGCCCGGCGCGCTGTCCGGGGTGCTGTCCGGGGTGCTGTCCGGGGTGCTGTCCGGGGGCCCGGGTGGAGGCTCTGGTGGAGGTGTGGCCTGGCGGCGGGTGCTCGGCGTCGTCGGGCCCGCCGGGCTCGTGATCGCGCTGTCCTACCTGCCGTACGTGCTGGTCTCGGGCGCCTCGGTGGCGGGCTACCTGCCGGGTTACCTCAAGGAGGAGCGCTACGACGGGCCCGGCGGCGGGAACCGATATGCCGTCCTGCGGCTGTTCGTGCCGGACGGGTGGGCGCCCTGGGCCGCGGTCGCGCTGCTCGTCCTGGTCGTCCTGGCCGTCCTGCGGTACGGCGACGCCGACCGGCCCTGCCGCGGCGCGCTGCTGGTCAGCGGCTCCCTCCTGCTGCTGTTCACCCCCGGCTACTCCTGGTACGCGCTGCTCGTCGTCGCCCTGGCCGCGCTGGACGGACGGTGGGAGTGGCTGGGCGTCGCCCTGGCCGGCGCGGTCGCCTACACCGCCGGCCCGGCGGCCCCGGGCACCCCCGGCACCCCCGCGTACGCCGTGGCCGCCCTCGTCGTGCTGGCCGGCTGGGCCGTACGGCGGTCCCGCGGCGATCACCTGCTGTCATCGGCACGGAAGGACTGAGGAAGCTGAGTCGTCCCACGTTCGAGCACCTGCCGCAGATCGTGCTCATCGCCAAGGAGCCCGTGGCCGGGCGCGTCAAGACCCGGCTGACGCCCCCGTACAGTCCGGCCGAGGCCGCCGCGCTGGCCGAGGCCGC